>JAPORV010000370.1 GCA_026710055.1 Aestuariivita sp. | reverse complement strand
TGAGTTATACTCTTCCCACAGAGAGATGTACGGCTTGTGACATACCACTGCACAACAGCCATGTCTTATCACCAGAGCGTCACCTCCCCTCACTTAGCAAAAGCCTTGAGTGAGGTGAAATGATGTCTCTTGGTGCACTTCACAGTTGAAACGGGCATTCAAGTTACAAACTTGAGCCTGTTGTAATGCCCTTAATAAACAGCATTTTTTGATTTTCTTTGTAAAAATGGACGTTAAAATGCGAATGAATGATTTTTTCTCTATTCAACTTAAAGATATCATCATTGCCCTTACTTTACTCTCGCGACTATCAATACCGCACAATATCATTACTTCCTTTGACCGCCAAGCACTGGCAACTTGGGCATTTCCAATCATTGGGGTGATCGTTTCTTCAATCACGATTATCGTTGCGACGCTTGCCATGACTCTCGGACTGCTTCCAGGTTTAACTGCAGGCTTGGTTCTCGCTACTCAAATAATTATTACAGGTGCCTTACATGAAGATGGTTTGGCCGATACCGCAGATGGATTCTGGGGTGGTCATTCAGTCAAGCAAAGATTAGAAATAATGTCTGACAGCACTTTGGGAACTTATGGTATACTGGTGCTAATCATTACAATTGGTTTACGTTGGTTATCACTTACTATTATTCTTCAGTACTCAATTTGGTCAATAATGGCAATTGCTGTGATTTCGCGTGCGGTTCTACCAGCATTAATGGCATGGTTACCTGCTGCGAAAGCCACTGGCTTATCTGCTACGATTGGGGCTCCACCATCAATGTCTGCGATTTTGGCATTGCTGCTTGGATCAGCGATAAGCGCAGTAATTCTAGGAATTACACTTATCCCGATATTGTTAACTTTGACATTAACCGTCATTTGCATTGCATTAATTGCGCAGAACAAAATTAATGGTCAAACCGGGGATGTCTTGGGGGCTACCCAACAAATGAGTGAGACTATCTGTTTGATTTTACTTGCATCAATGCTTTAATTATCGAACATTATGCCAATATAAATTTATAGTAATTACGTAAGTCACTATATTTCACACATTCCCGTGATCAAATTTTAAGATTTCACACTCCCGATTTCGATTTCTCTAACTTCGCAAGCCTCTTCTCTTCGCACTCTTTGCGCCGAGCAATTGCCTCCTCCTGAACCTTACTAGAACCCACGAGACGAGTAGTTGAACATCCTTCTGACAACGTTTTCAAGCGTGTCATCAATTTCGGGAAGATAGATTTCTTTGGATTTAGACAATTATTTACTGGATCTCAATACAAACTTCAAACCGTTACTCCCTCTAACCAATTGAATCTATTTGATTTTTAATGGGACACTAGTGTACCGACTGCATTGAATTGCTGAAAATATCACTTTCATCTTTGACGTACATTTTTCCTTCACAAAGCTAGATGGCTGAAAAATCTACTCTCTTCACAAATTATAAACCATCAATTCAATAATTTCCGAATACTAGTAATATAAAGACAAAGGCACGTCGTGGTTTCCTCTCTATGTTGTTATCTCTATTTTTGACATGTCCTTTCGACTTTTCTACAAAATGCCCGAAAGCGGGGAAAATTTGCTTAAATACAGCATTTTGCAAGTTCTTCATTAGAAAAACCGTCACGTTAAGAAAGCAAGATGAAAAAGAGCAACAAAGCATGTCTGAAAGTCGATAACGAAGCAGACACATTTAAAATAACGGGCAGAATGTTAAACACGGCAACAAGCCTGTACCGTGCGGCAGAAATACTTAACCAAGTACACAACGGAAAAGCCGAAGACAGAAGCGAAAAAGATTTTTTGACTACATTCCACGGAGTACCAATTCTTCTCGCACAGGCTGCAGAAATTTCACTGAAAACACTATGGTACATTGGTCACAACGAGAATCGTAATACTCCGCCACATTGTCACAATCTGACAAAGTTGCATGATGCTCTACCCAAGACAATCCAGAAACTGCTGGAAAAGAGATTGGCTCAGATATCAAATCCATCTCACCCACACTTCCCAATGCCTTATCGCGAAGGGCTACGGACGATCCTTGAAGATCATAAAACTGCACTTGTAGAATGGCGTTACATCTACGAACACAGCCATTTAAATTTTGAGAATGTGTTCAAAGACGTCCTAAATACGCTACTTGATGTAGGCGGGCAGTTACATAGTCAATGGCGTGAAAAGCTATAAGAAGAAGAGGCACAGGCTCTATTAGACTACTCCTGAATTGATCACGGAATAATGGAACCAAATATCGTGCTGACCAGCTGAGTGTTGTTTGTCATATTACTTCCTACTGAAGTGTACGAGTGTGCAAAACTCTGTTTATTTCATCTGCAGCGGCTTGTTCTTCTTGTCCGTTAACAACGGCAATTTCACGGATCAATCGTTCCAATGCTGATTCATATAACTGACGCTCGGAGTAACTTTGCTCACGAGGGTCTTCATCTCGATGCAGATCACGAACAACCTCTGCAATTGAGATGAGATCGCCGGAGTTAATTTTTTGATCATATTCCTGCGCTCTACGCGACCACATTGCCCGCTTAACCCTAGGCCGTCCCTTTATGGTAATCATTGCTTTCTCAACCAATTCTGGCGTACTAAGCGCTCGCATACCGACAGACGCAGCTTTATCAATAGGTACACTGAGCGTCATTTTGTCCTTTTGAAAAAAAACAATAAACAATTCAAGATTAATTCCAGCAATTTGTTGTTGTTCTATCGAAATAACTTGCCCCACCCCATGCGAGGGATAGACGACATAATCATTCAACAGGAACTTCAACTTCTTTGATTTTCTCATCTATATTTCCTCAACGCTCTCAAAAATACGAGAAATATAAGTCGTTGCCAAACCTAGCTTAATGACAATTAACGTATTTCATCATTCCAATTCTTCCTTACAGTTACACAAATTTCTCGTTTAATTAACAATTTTTGATATTGTCTGAAAAATCTAGAATCCTGCACGATCAATTCAACAGGAACTGACTTGATACAAACTCATTTCATGGGCACCAAAAATGATCCATTGGTCATGCAAAATTCCTTAAATCTTTAAAAATACACCTAATTCCGCAAAATCAACAAACCAACATAAAATAACCATGAGCTCAATTTAGATTCTCTTATCCTCAGTATGTGATGAGAACGATTCATCAATGGAAAATCTAATTTAAGATGTCCTGACTTTGAAACTAAAATCAACGCGATATATCAAAAAATTTAATAATATCAATTTTTTAAAAGCCTTGAATAACGACATAGAAAAAATAGAATTCATGGTTTATTATGATACTTTATTCAAAGATAGAGATTTTTTGAAACCCTATATCTCATTGATTTATAAAATAAATTATTCTCGATTGTTATGAAAATTCTCAAAATGAACATCACGCATATCGTAAAATTTTTGCCCGATGTCAGACATCTGAATTTTCAAAAACTCATCACATCGCACTATTTTCTTATCCGCCTTCACCTGGTTCTTCTGAAAAATATTTTTCCATTTTATCCGTCTCACCATCTCGCGACTCTGCGTCAGGAAGCGGATCATTTTTGGTAATGATTACAGGCCATGCCTCAGAGTACTTGCGATTAAACTCTACCCAGTCCTCCATATCAGGATCTGTATCGGGTCGAATTGCATCTGCAGGACATTCCGGTTCACACACACCACAATCAATACATTCATCTGGATGAATAACTAACATGTTCTTACCTTCATAAAAGCAATCAACAGGGCATACTTCAACGCAATCTGTGAATTTACATGCTATGCAATTATCAGTCACGACATAAGTCATAATTATCTCTCATTGAAGCCCCTACTTTATTACCTAAGCAACTTCGCTCTATAAATATTCACTAGTGCAAACGCGCAAATTCATTTTGATCTTTTTTTATCAAATGATTTTTTTACTCAAAGCTAGGTTTATTGACTGACTTTTCAATATTTGTCAATAAATCATAATATAACGTACGTGCCTCGGAGGCAGGACCGCGCCTAATCCCTAACGTTTTTATTCTAATCACACGAATATCATCATTCTGAGAAAACGTCAAAATATCTCCTATCGCGACAGATCGGCCTGGCTTTTTAATTGTTATCGCATTCACCCTTACCTTTCTAGCTAACACCATTTTGGTAGACAGCTGCCGTGATTTGAAAAATCTTGCGTACCAAAGCCATTTATCCAAGCGAATTTTATCAGTCGACTTTTCCATAGTTAAATCTGATCTTTTAACCCCATCAGAGCCTGCGCGAACGGATTATTAGGGTCAATTGATCTTTCTTTAAAATGCGAACGAACAAAACGTCGTTCCATATGTTTTTCATTTTTGTCGTTTACCTTAAATTTTCTGCGCTTTTTCTTTATTTTATTCGGCTTTAGATGATTTGATTTTTGTTGCCGTTTTCCACTCTTATGCTTTAACGAAAAGACAAAAAAGGGTTCTATCTCACCATTTTCTTTACTCTCCACATCAGTTGAAACATCCGTCTTATTTCCACACGATGCAACATCCATGCTGTTGCGCTGATGATCTAATTTAGCAGCCTGTGGTAGCGTTTCTTCAATTATATTAGAACTATCGGCAGATGATTTTTTTTGTTCGCTTTCTTTTATCTTTAGTCGCTCGCCGCCCTTTACCTTGTAACTCAAACCCTGCATCAAATTGGCGAATTGTTCCAAAGTCAATCCTGTGATTGACAGCATATCTGCACTTGCTTCAAAGCCATTGCGATGATCTTCAACACGTAACAAGTCAGCTAAGCGTTCTAACATATCAATACGCAGTGCCCTCTCGCCTATACAATGATATCCAGCCATTTGAAAATAACCATCAGGTTTTGTGCGATCATGTAATATCGTTACATGACCAGCCGGTGGTACTGCGGGAAATTCGTTTATATTTTGTGATAATGCCCATAAAGTGATACGAAGCTGTGTTGGGGCAGGCTTAAGTAAGTCTGGGAAGAAAATTGTAAATTGACCGAAGCGGAGGCCATACTTTCGAAGTGATCCTCGGGCTTCTTGATCTAATTGCTTCACTTGTTCGACGATAGAGGAACGCGGAATTATGCCAAAATGTTCAATCAACTGAAAGGCGAAGCCTCTCGGTAAAGGTGCAAGTGTCTCATCATCTTGCATCGCAAATAGCGGATTAAACAAAGTCGTAATTTTACGGTCAAAATACTGCTGTAAACGCTGCTCAACCTTAAACAAAACTTCCTTACCAGCAGCTTGATCAACGATTGCAACTACTATCGGCTTTAAAGGTATATGCCCGCGTTGCAATTTACCAACAATACTCTCGCCCCACAAAAAGTTTCCTTGTTCAGTTAAGTAAATTTCCTTATCGGACAAATGATAGAATCTTTCAGCTTGCAAAACAAAATGAGGAGCGAGCGCTTGTATAGATGCTGATTTTATTGCTTTAGCCTCCGCATCAGACTGTCCTTTATCTTGAATGAACCTAAAGCCCTCCAATCGACCAACAAATTGGTTCTCAATTATCACCTCACCTTGATCATTAACTTCGGCCAATAACGCCTCCTTTTGTTTCAACCGACGCAGCAAAACCGATGTTCTTCGGTCAACAAATCTTTGCGTGAGTTTTTCATGTAATGCGTCTGATATTCTATATTCAACGACACGAGTTTGCTCTCTCCAATGTTGTTCGTTTTCGACCCAGTTATTTCGTTGTGCAACATAAGTCCATGTCCGAATATACGCCAATCTATTGCTTAAAGTATCTAAATCACCACATACACGGTCAATCAACTTTACTTGTCGGGCAACCCAATCTTCAGGTACGCTACCATTATCATGTATGAATTTAAAAATATGCTGCAATAAATTAGCATGTTCAGATTGGCTAATACCACGAAAATCAGGAATTTGACAAACATCCCAAAGTAATTTTATTGAATTTCTATCAATTGTTCGATCCAATATTTCGTGATGCGACATAAGATTTTTCAGTGCAATGAGGTCATCTGCTTCGCGAGCCTTTATCAATTCTTCGCGCGTTGGCGCGCACTCCAACGAATGAATCAAATCATTAACGGAATCAAAAATCAAGTCAGAGTTACGCCAATTCAATTTCTTTATTGGCTTAAACTTATGATCCATAATTGCTTGTGCAACATTCGGCGCCAACGATGATACTTCCCCCGTAACGCCAAAAGTTCCATCAGACATGCCTCGCCCTGCCCGTCCAGAAATTTGAGCTAATTCATTTGGCATCAACATCCGTAATTTACGACCGTCAAACTTTGAAATCCCCGCGAAGGCAACATGATTAATATCTAAATTCAATCCCATCCCAATAGCGTCAGTCGCAACAAGAAAATCAACTTCACCATTCTGATACAGTTCCACCTGTGCATTACGTGTTCGAGGACTTAATGCACCCATAACAACAGCTGCTCCACCTTTTTGTCGTCGAATAAGCTCGGCAATACTATAAACACTATCGATTGAAAAACTCACAATTGCTGACCGAGATGGCATTCGTGATATCTTGCACTCTCCAGTATAAACTAACTGACTTAATCGTTCTCGGGTTTGAAATACCGCCTCTGGAACAAGTAAATGAATAGGCATTCGCATGGTGTCAGACCCTAGAAACAAAGTTTCCGACAATCCACGCGATTTCAGCAACCGTTCGGTGAAAACGTGACCGCGTTCAGGATCAGCACATAACTGAATTTCGTCTACTGCTACAAAATCGACCTCCAATTTATGAGGCATAGCTTCGACAGTACAAACCCAGTATTTAGTTTTAGCTGGTACAATTCGCTCTTCACCTGTTAGCAATGCAACATTCGCCGAGCCTTGCAGCAATATAATTTTATCATAGACTTCACGAGCTAAAAGTCGCAATGGCAAGCCAATAATTCCATTGCGATGGGCCAGCATTCTTTCGATTGCATAATGTGTCTTACCAGTATTGGTTGGCCCCAAAACCGCCACTATGCGTGAGGAAGAATCCAAGAAATTGTTCCTAATTCAATTGAGTTAAAGCGAAATCCCGTTAATTTGAGACTCAAGTCGCTTCAGCGCATCATCAATATTCTCGTGATTTGGATGCATTTTTTTGACAACACTATACCCCTTAAATGCCTCATTATTTTTACCTATACCCTCTAAAATCATAGCTAATCCAAAAATCGCGTGGTAGTTGTTAGGATTTAACTCAAGTGATTGCTCCATGTCCGATATGGCAGGACCGATAAGTTCTGCATTGAAGAACGCCTTCGCTCGCAAATGCCAACCTTCGGCAAAAGTTGGTGCGTGATCAACCAAAGCTGTAAGATGTTGAAGTGCGAGTGAATATTCACCTCTTTCAAGAGCATCCTGACCCCGTCTCAAAAGTAAATCCATTGCAGAGGAACCACTTTTTGACCAAATTGCCTGCAACTCTCTATCAAATTTTGATGCTTCGGAAGAGCTAGTTGCCTCAGCTAAACTTTGCAATAATACGATTTCATCGCGCTGAGTATTTGCGGGTTGTGACCATGCTGTTATGCTTAAAAAACAAATTACTAGCGAGCAAGTCATTAACCCAAAATGATTTTTCAACAAACACATTGGACTAAAATTTCCTAAATGAAACATAATATTTTTAACAAAAAATCGTTTTCCACGGAGAATATACAAATGAATGAGGTTATTCAGCAAGCGATCAATCAATTGAATAAGAGATTACCACATGGTAAGTTTCAGGAATCTGCTAAATTTGAGATATTGGATGAAGGCTACATCTTATTGGATAAAGATGGTGCACGCATCGCCAATGTTGATGCTGCGGTGACTTTAAGGGCGGATTCGAATACTTTTTACAATTTATTTAAAGGGTCCCTTGACCCTGTAACGGCCGTTTTATCCGGCAAACTTGACATTGATGGTGACATGAAAGTTGCAATGACCTTAGCAAAAGCACTAAAAAAGTAAAGAAAATTTTAATAGTTTTAAATTTTAGTCCTATACTCATTAAGTTCACGGCCAAATTCGAATTTTGTTCTGACTAAACTGTATGGATTATTTATTGCTCGGATAGTCCATCATTAACATTTACAAATAAAGGAATACACTGCTCGGCTATCAATTTTTTCGTTATCCGTGAAAGTCAACCGGCTTTGCTCTCATTACGCGTGAAGCATGCAAAACATTCCCGTCATAGTCATCAAAACTATCTTTCAACAAAACCTAGCAGCATCAATCATTTAACATCGTCTCAGCACAATTAACCCTTGAAACAATATTACACGGAAAAAGTAATTTAGATGATACGTATGTGTCATTTCACCAAGCAAATATCGCACTTGATTGAGGACAAATTCAAGTTGATGGCGCTAATAGTATTCTCATTTCTGATCTAAAAACTGTTACTCAGAAATTGCATATTTTAGATTCACTATGGTTTATTTTCAAACAAAATACCTGTAAAATAACCGCGAATTATCAATTCTTAAAATTTGCCTTATTTGCCGCTTTTGCCAATTCACGCACCCGCTTTTGTACTTTCTCAAAAGCACGAACTTCAATTTGTCTAATTCGCTCCCTGCTAACACCATACTGAGCAGATAAATCTTCTAGCGTTAGTGGTTGCTCATCAAGACGTCTCTTAGAGAGTATATCTTTTTCTCGATCATTCAATACTGTAAGAGCCTTGAAAAGAAATTCACGACGAACTTCAAGTTCATCTTTTGCCTCATATTCCTGCGCTTGATCAGCGTCATCGTCTTCAAGCCAATCTTGCCACTGCATTGTACCTTCGCCATCAAACCCTACGGTAACATTAAGCGAAGCATCGCCACCTGACAATCGGCGATTCATTGAGATTACCTCAGATTCAGATACGCCTAAGTCAGTTGCAATTTGTGATAAATTCTCCGGTTCAAGATCCCCATCTTCAAGTGCACCTATCCGGGCCTTTGCCTTGCGGAGATTAAAAAACAATTTTTTCTGACCGCTTGTCGTGCCTAATTTAACAAGACTCCATGATCGTAATATGTATTCCTGAATAGCAGCCCGAATCCACCACATCGCATAGGTTGCTAATCGAAAACCCTTTTCAGGATCAAACCGCTTTACCGCTTGCATTAACCCAACATTTGCTTCCGAAATCACTTCGGACTGCGGTAAACCATAACCACGATAACCCATGGCTATTTTTGCCGCCAATCGTAAATGCGATGTGACTAACTGATGAGCCGCAGATGTATCTTGATTTTCCACCCACCTTTTTGCCAGCATATACTCTTCTTCTGGCTCCAATAATGGAAAACGACGAATTTCCTGCAGATAACGACTCAAGCCGCCCTCTGGCGACGGTGCAGGAAGATTTGAATAACTTGACATTAACAATTCCAAAATGATGGCATTTATCTAATATAATACCAACATACTTCATTCTTATTGAAGAAATATTTCATTATTATCACAAGCATGTGCGTTTGATGACGCAGAACCACTCAAATTCAACAATAACTGTTTCATATCTGAAGGAACTTGCGCTTCAAATCTCATTTTTGACCTTTTAACTGGATGTACAAAACCCAAGACTCTCGCGTGCAACGCTTGACGTGGAAACTCCATTATAGTCTTTTCTGTTATTGAACAAGAGAACTTACCGGGCGAAAGTTGCCTACTTCCATAAACCTGATCACCAATCAATCCATGTCCAATATATGCAAGATGCACGCGGATTTGATGCGTTCGACCAGTGTCAAGCCAGCAAGTCACACGGGAGACCGCTGGCGGATTCCCATAGTGTTCGATAACTTTAATTCGCGTCACAGCATGTCGTCCGCCCACCTTGACAACTGCCCGTTTTTTTCGATGAGTGCGATGACGATCTAACTGTGTACTGATTTTCATTACATTTGCAGGTTCAGATGAAAAACCAGTCAAACCAAGCAATCGCGGATTGTTATAAGTAGGCCACCCGTAAACCAAGGCTTCATATTCTCTTTCCACCGAATGATCTTTGAATTGTTCAGCAAGTCCAACAAAAGCCAAATCAGACTTCGCACACACAAGCAACCCACTTGTATCTTTGTCAATTCGATGAACGATGCCAGGCCGTTCACCGCCACCCATCTGCGACAAACCGCCTTTGGTATGTGCGAGCAGCGCATTTACGAGCGTGCCAGATTGATTTCCAATGGCCGGATGCACAACCATCCCTGCTGATTTATTGATTACTATCACGTCTTCATCTTCAAAAATGATATCTAATGGTATTGACTCAAGTTTAACAGAAGTTTCTGCTTTAATCGGAAGATAGACTATGATTTCATCTCCAGAATTTACTTTAAAGGCTGTATCAGTTTGAAAGATACCATTAACTGAGACTGCGCAAAGTCGAATCAGGTATGATGCACGCGTACGTGATAGCAAAGCGTCTTTAGGGGCATCAATTGACATCGCTCGATCCAGTCGCATCGGCGACTCAGTCTTGATCGAAAAGCAGAGTTTGGAGCAAAGCATGGATAATTTCTCACCAAACCATCAGGACCTGGCAAGAATCCAATTCTTACGTCGTATGGTAACGGTGCTTACAACTGTCACGATTTGCTGCACCGTCATCATTACTACAGTAATTGTTCTCCATTTTTTTCGATCTCCTATTACCATCCCATCTCATATCACATTACCAAATGATACCTTGCCAAGCAATGTCACAATTTCACCAAATTGGATCGGCGTTTTGACGAATGAGAATCTTTTCTTGATTTTTGATCGAATCACAGGCGAGCTAGAACAAACAATCACAATTCAATGAGAATGGTACCGCCTCCCCGGCTTGAACGGGGGACCTCTGGATCCACAATCCAGCGCTCTAACCAACTGAGCTAAGGCGGCAACTTTTTGTTCGCATGACCTTTCATTCCATTAAATTATGCTATATTATCAACAATATTGCAACCAGAATTTGAAGTTAATCAGCATTAGAAAATCATATCATTGATACCTCTTGATACTTACACGTGAAGAGTCAAAAAATAAACTAAACTTTTTTCTCGTTTCAATAAAAATATAGCAATTAACAGTGATTCCCGCTAATTCGGGTGAATAGTAACGAGTGTCATTCGAACTCTAAGTCTTTGAGAAAAATAGAAAAAATGTCCCGAAAATAACATTGAAGTCTCAATTTTGGTGCAGAAATTTTACGGAAAATGACTTTTTTAAATTACATAACGATATGAAAATAAAAGAAGAAATATTCTAGCGGGAATTGCTAAGTAATTGAATAATATCAAAAAATACATTTACGTTCAGTCGTTGATATTTTCTTGGTTTTAAAAAAACCATCATTGAAAACAGACCCACATATTCAAAAAAATCTGATGATATTATGAGCTACATCTCTGCACTGTAATTTAACTGACGATCTCGTGAATTATATTTCGTGAAAAACATTTTGCTAAGCAGACCACAAAAAACAACTCTCATAGAAATAATTTAACTTCGCAGGTATTTATTCGTCTCCTATCGATTAGCTTGTTTTTTTCTACCGCATAGTAGCCGAATTTTTCTTACTGCTTTACTACTGATATGAGTGTTGTAATGCATTCAATTTTGCTTAATGACCTGTGACGTGGGTTGACCATCCTTTTTACAAAGAGCACCACGAAAATCTCTCTAATGATAGGGGCAAGTAGTTACCTTCTAAGTAAACAAAAAAGTCTGACAATAATTTTCTTCCTTTTGAATTATACAGTATAAGATCGTTATACATTCTATAAGTTCTAAGGTTTATTAAATTACTACTCAATCAATACAAACTATACGTTAACATGAATAATTAGCGACAAATAGTTAAGATTCCATGTGCTTCTTGCGTCGACCCTCCAAGTTTCACAAAGTTTTCTCATCTATTTTTCTAGAAAATAACATGTGTCAAAACAAAATAACCTTACAGCAGAAATTAAACCTTTTTCAACAATTTACCAGTTTCTAACATCAATTCAATAACAATGGTATACTAGTATATTGTATCATTAAAAGCCTTACATATTGTTGGCCATGTTGTCGCCGAA
>JAPORV010000146.1 GCA_026710055.1 Aestuariivita sp. | reverse complement strand
GCGGCAACGGTTGACCGTCTGCCTTGTGATACCGGTGAATCGCATCACGGAGCACCGCTGCGAGATCTTTGGCCCACGTTTCGTCGTCCCCCTCGACCCGGTTCTCAAGTTCTCTCAGAATATGCGCGACACAAAGAGCATGCTGCACGCCCGGTATCGAAAAATAAGGCTTCCAGAAATCATGAACCGCGATACCCGTGGCGTCGCGCATCACATCCCCGCGCCCGGCTCCGACCCAAAAACAGGTCAGGAGCGTCGTACAGGCCACATGAAGCCAATGCAGCGTGCCTTCAACGCGGGTCCCAGTCTCATCCATGTGGGTGACCGGTGCTTGCGCCACCGCGCGCCGCACCGTCCCGGCAAAGCCCAAGACGACGCTCTAGCTCGGATAAACGTTCGTCTTGCTCACGAATGATGTGGCCTTGACGACGCAGCCGCTCTTCAAGATCCCGGATTTGCGCATTTTGGGGTGCTGAATAGTTACCATTTCATGTAGATCGGGAGGTACGGACATCTGAACCTCAGATTTAATTTCCGGCACTTTCCATTTTTCGTGTTGCCAGCACATTCTCCAACCAACCTAAACGCATTTCCGGCACTGAACTCAGCAGCAAATCAGTATAGTCATCAAAGGGGGGACTTAAAACTTTAGATTTACGACCGTATCTTTGTACTTTGCCTTCGAACATTACGACAATACTGTCGGCAATAGCTTTCACCGTTGCTAAGTCATGAGTGATAAATAAATAAGCAACATTTTCTAATGATTGTAAATTAAGAAGTAATTTGAGAATACCGTCCGCAACGAGAGGATCAAGTGCTGAGGTTACTTCATCACAGATGATTAATTTCGGTTTTGCGGCAAGAGCGCGTGCGATGCAAACACGTTGCTTTTGCCCTCCTGACAATTCAGCTGGATATCTGCCAATAAACTCTTTTCCCATTTCAATTTCATCAAGGAGTTCAATGACACGTTGGCGCTTTTCCTTGCCACGAAGTTGGAAATAAAATTCAATCGGACGCCCAATGATTGTCCCAACTGTTTGTCGAGGATTCATGGCAACATCAGCCATTTGATAGATCATCTGGATCTCACGTAAGTCTTCAAGCGTTCGAGATGGCAAGTCTGGTGATAGTTCGCGTTGATCAAACATAATCTTACCATCTCTTGGTGGAAGAAGACCAGTAATGGTACGCGCAAGGGTGGATTTGCCGGATCCAGACTCGCCAACTACTGCCAGCGTTTGACTAGGGTAAATCTCAAGGCTAACATTATGCAATACGTCAAATGTTGTACCGCGATATCGTGCTGTGATATTCGAGCATGTCAGAACTGGCGAACCTTTGGGGTGTTTTTCAGGGTGATCAATGGATCGTACCGATACAAGCGCACGGGTATATTCTTCCTTTGGTGAATTGATGATCTGATCAGTGGTGCCGTGTTCAATCATTTCACCCATTTTGAGCACCATGATGTCGTCGGCTACTTGGGCGACAACTGCAAGATCATGCGTGATATAAAGAGCGGCAACACCAATCTCATTTATTGCGCGCTTGATCGCGGCAAGAACATCAATCTGCGTGGTGACATCAAGAGCGGTGGTGGGTTCATCAAACACAACAAGATTAGGCTCAGGGCAGAGCGCCAAAGCTGTCATGCATCGTTGCAACTGACCGCCGGAGACTTGATGCGGATAACGTTTTCCAATTGTGTCAGGACTTGGAAGGCTAAGCTGGTGAAAGAGGTCAATGGCCCGAGATTCCGCCTGAGATTTTGAGTAAATTCCGTGTTGAACAGATGTTTCAATCACTTGCTCCATAATTTGTTTTGCAGGATTGAAACTAGCAGCAGCTGATTGTGATACATAGGTGACTTCGCCACCACGTAATTTTCGTATGTCACTCAAATCCGTACTCAGGATATTGCGTCCGTTAACCCAAACCTCACCGTCAATAATTTTGACGCCGCCACGGCCGTAAGCCAGTGTTGCAAGGCCAATTGTTGATTTGCCTGCACCAGACTCTCCAATTAAACCTAAGACTTGCCCCTGTCGAACATCAAAATCAACACCATGAACAATCTCAACATCATGCGGCTTCCCACCGGGGGGGTATACCGTTGCACCAATTTTTAGGTTACGAACTCTGACAAGCGATTCCGTCATGTTAAGGCATCTCCTGCTTCGTGTCAGACAAATGTTCCCGAAAATTAAATTGGTTCCGTTGAACCCCCTGTTGAGCTATTTCACTTTTCAAAAGTTTTGTTGATAGTGTACTCGATGTCCGCTGATTTGAAAAAAATCTCATCCACGACCTCCCTTGAGCGAACTGGTACGGCTGAGTATCCAATCGGCAACAAGATTGACAGATATTGCAAGAACAGCAATTGTTGCTGCGGGATAAAGTGCAGCACCAATTCCATAGGTAAGCCCTTCGGCATTTTCCTTAACCAGACCACCCAGATCAGCCTGTGGCGGTTGAATACCAAGTCCGAGAAATGACAATGTTGAAATAAACAATACTGCAAAAATGAATCTTAAGCCCATTTCTGCAACAAGAGGTGATAGCGAATTAGGGAGGATTTCACGAAAAATTATCCATCTCCAACGTTCCCCGCGTAATTTTGCAGCTTCAACATAATCCATCACGTTAATGTCAACTGCAACGGCACGTGCCAAACGATAAACGCGAGTTGCATCCAATAGGCCCATTACTACAATTAAAATTGTAATCGTGATGGGCATAATTGACAAAATTACAAGTGCAAAAATTAGTGATGGGATTGACATCATGAGGTCAATAAAGCGTGATAGCGCCTGATCAATCCATCCGCCCATAACTGCGGCGAGAAATCCTAGAATTGAACCTGTTGTGAAACTGAGAATTGTGGCTAATGTGGCAATCCAGATTGTTGTCTGTAAACCGTAAATCATCCGACTGAGTAAGTCTCGTCCAATGTTGTCGGTACCGAGCAAGAAGTCGGATGTTGCAGGTTCCCAAAAACCTGTTGACACAACCTCGTCATATCCATATGGGGCGACCAATGGTGCAAAAATTGCGAGTAGGAAAAACAAAGTTGAAAATACAAAACCAAGAATTGTTGCAGCAGGAATTCGAGTTAACATTCTTTCACTCGTTTATTTTGGATGCCGAAGGCGTGGATTAGTCAGAATAGAAATCAGATCTGCAACAAGGTTTAATCCGATGTATATTGTCGCAAAAATAATGCCACAGGCCTGTACAACAGGGATATCGCGTTTGGTTACATGATCTACGAGATATTGCCCAAGCCCCGGGTAAACGAAAACGACTTCAACCACCACAACACCAACAACAAGGTAGGCAAGATTGAGCATAACAACATTCACGACAGGTGAAATAGCGTTTGGAAACGCATGTTTGCGGATCACGGTAAATGTTGAGAGTCCCTTGAGTTCTGCGGTTTCAATATAAGCCGATTGCATGACATTCAGAATAGCTGCGCGTGTCATTCGCATCATATGTGCCAGTACGACCAGTGTCAGAACCATGATTGGAATAGCAATAGAGTCCAAACGTGACAATAGGTCGGCATCTGGTCGGTATCCAACGGCTGTTGGTGAGAACCATCTCAGTTTAACACCCAAAATAAACATCAAGATATAACCGATGACGAATTCTGGCATAGAAATTGTGGATAGCGTTGACGCTGATATCAGTTTATCAGGCCAGCGGTCACGAAAGCGAACTGCCAATAAGCCGAGAAAAATGGCGAGAGGAACGGCAATTATTGCTGCCCAAAAAGCCAGAAAGAAGGTATTCGCTAATCGCCTAAAGAGCGCTTCATTAATGTTTTGCCCGGAGGTGAGGGCGGTTCCCAGATCGCCTGTCAGTAATCCGCCAAGCCATGTGAGATAGCGATCAATTGGCGGTTCATTGACTCCTAATTTTGCGCGAAGATTAGCGAGCGCTTCTGGTGTAGCAGTCTGCCCGAGAATTTGCTGGGCAACATCGCCCGGTAGCAGTAATGTGCCTGCAAAAATAAAAATTGAAATAAGAAAAAGCAAGAGGAGGCCCAGCGCAATGCGCTGGGCCAGAAGTTTAGCGAGGAGGCCCACGTTATGCCTTAACCCACATTCTCATGGGTGCCGAGTTATTCATTAATGCAAACCCAGGGGTTTCATTTTTCCAGCCAACGATTCGGCTCGATTGCGCATCAACAAAATCGTTGAACATAGGGCAAATCAATCCGCCCTCATTTCGTAATACCGTTCCCATATCAGCATATATTTGTTTGCGTTTGGTCGTATTGACTTCGCCACGGGCAGTAACTAACAATTTATCAAATTCATCATTAAAAAACCGTGTATCGTTCCAGTCCGCTGAAGATAGATAGGCGGTGGAGAACATCTGGTCTTGGATCGGGCGTCCACCCCAATAGGACGTACAAAACGGTTGTTTGTTCCAGACTTCTGACCAATAGCCATCATTCGGTTCTCTCTTGATTTCAAGTTTAATACCTGCTGCCGCCAAGGATTGCTGAAAGAGGGCTGCGGCATCAGGTGCTCCAGGGAAGGAATTGTCTGACGTGCGCAGTAGAATAGAGCCATCATAGCCCGATTTATTAAAGTGGAACTTAGCTTTGTCTGGATCATACTCGCGTTGTTCAAATTCAGTATAAAGCGGATAAGCTGCATTAATGGGTGTATCATTGCCGGCGGAGCCGTAACCAAACAGGATTTTATCAACCATTTCTTGTCGATTGATGCCATGTTTCAGTGCCAAGCGTAGATCATTATTATTAAATGGTGCGGTATCGCAGTGCATGATGAAAACATAGTGGCCTGAACTTGGTACGGAATGCACTGTAATGTTGGGGTTTTTGTCGATAAGGCCTGCCGTACGTGGTGGTACGCGATCAATAAGATCAACCTGACCCGCCTGCAAAGCGGCGACACGCGCTGTGTTATCGTTTATCACGATTAGCTCAATCGTTGAAGCGTAACCGTAATCACCCCAGTAGTTCGGATTTTTTTCAAATACAGACCGTACGCCCGCCTCAAATTCTTTCAGAATATATGGACCGGTTCCGATTGCAGCGGTTGGGTCATCCTTGCCGCCGTCCGGCTGAATAATCAGGTGGTAATCTTGCATATAGTAAGGTAAGTCGGCGTTTGGATTCTTGAGGCCAATGACAACTGTATTGTCCTCTGCGGTTACTGTATCAATGTCACGTAGTAATCCAAGGGCACCTGATTCTGTGTCTTCACCAGCGTGTCGCTCAATGGTGGCAACAACATCATCGCTTGTGACGGGTTTCCCGTTGGAATAGGTAATCCCATCGCGAAGTTTAAAACGCCACGTTTTTGCGTCGGGTGAACCTTCGTAACTTTCTGCAACCCGTCCCGCGAGTCCGCCACCATCGACAAGTGATAAGAGTGCTTCACCCCAGAGTAAGTTGCCTTGTGTAGCTGCAAAGTTGGCAGCGGTCGCAGGGTCGAGATTATCTGTGGTGGAGCCGCCTTGGATACCAAGGCGAATAATTCCTCCGGGTTGCGGACCAGCCGCTTTAACAGCACTTGAGAGCAGCGTATTCGCAGTCGCTGCCGTTGCACCAAGCGCCAATGCACGTCCAATAAATTCACGTCGGCTTATAAGTCCAAGTGCTGCACGTCGTGCGTAGTAATTTAATTGATCATTCATTTTTTCCTCCTTAGTTTTTATGCCCCTTCAAAAAATGCATTAGTTGAGGGTAAAGCTGGTATTTTGTTAAGCTATTTTATGAGGACGGCAGTTCAACTCAGATAAATTGTTATAAGTTTTCTCTAGGTATGCGGTCTTCAACAGATTTTTCAAAAAGTAGTGTGCTGGTTTCATATGCCTGAAGTTGTGCATTAAGATAAAAGAATGTGGCATCTGACCACATCTGGCAGTATGTTTCAGTCTTTAATGTTAGGTCGTCCCGCTTTGTTTCGCTGCTCCAATGGCAGGTGCCTTTTGCGGAAAGCGGATCATCTGGTAAAATACTCCATAGTTCGCGTCCGATTGAGCCGTAGATTAACCCATGATCTGGATCTCTAACTTTGCCGAAGTCATCTATTATGCTTAATGTTGATTCACCAGTGGAATGGTCAATTTCTGTTTTTCGAATGTGGTTTTGCATTCTAATAATTTCTGGTTTCCATGGCGAAATTTTGCCAGGCTTTGAAAAGATTCGATCGTCTTGTTCGCAGTGAGATCGAACAGGTAGCGCCAGTTGGCCTGCTGAAAGTGTCAACTCAGCGATGACCGGCATCGGCCATACGAGCGGCCAATAAGACGTGGAGATTGCAATGCGAATCTTATGACCTTTTGGTATTGTATACGCAATGCAGTCGAGTTGCAAGTCAATATCGAATTCTTCGTTAACAGGGACAGGTGTTGGTTGTTCAGAGCCATTACGATGTGCGAGATTCAGAACGCCGTAAGTAATTCTGTAGGATGCGTTATCAGGGTGAATATGATTGAAACGAACAGCTAGCAACCCTGACGGTTTATTTGATCTTAGGCATAATTTCAGTGTTGGTGCGCCAACGATTGTCATGTCGGCCTGCAATGGCGCACTATCAAAGCATAAAGAGAGGGCATCGTCTGTTCTTTGATCACCAGGCATTTCAGGGCCGAGCCAAATAGCACAATATTCTCCACCAGTTGCGCCAGTGGTTTGCGGGGATGAAAAAGTTGTCTGAAACGGTTTAGCAATGTCTTGAAGACCTGTTGGCGATAAATACAGTATTTTGATATCATCTGACTGTAGTGTTGCGTTTATCCAGTAACCAGGACGCTCGTTGTACCATGATGATGGACGTGAAGCGCTCATCAGATAAACGCTGTAGCTAGGATCATCTTCAACGTTTGTATTGATTCCCTTCAACCAACGATCCCACCAGCGTAATGCTTCTTCAATGAAATTAATACGAGGTTCTGGGGCGGCAAAATGTGGATATTTATGAACCCAAGGACCAATTATTCCTTTCGCACCGTCTAAATTTTGTACAAGTTGTGGTATAGCATTTTTATAGGCATCTCCCCAACCGCCGATGGCAAGTACTTTCGCCTTAATGGCAGCATAGTTTTCGCATACTGAACCATGTTTCCAATAGTAATCACGTTTTTGATGCCGAAGCCAAATGCTTGGTAAGAACGGTTCATGTTCAAGGCGTTTGCGCCAGATCTGACGCCAGTAATTTGGCCTGAGCTTTGGATCAGGTGGTCGCGAGGAGTAACTCCACATTGTTGCTCCCCAACCTAGATTTTCGTTCAAGAGACATCCGCCTTTGTAGTGGATATCATCGGCGAACCGATCTACTGTTGAGCAAAGTGTAATGATGGCTTTAAGTGGTTTTGGATTTAGGGCAGCGGTTTGAAGGGCATTAAACCCACCCCAGCTGATACCCATCATTCCGACTTTACCTGTACACCAAGGTTGCTGACTAAGCCATTCGATTACATCAATCGCATCGTCAAGTTCTTGTTGGGTATATTCGTCATTCATTAACCTATCACTGTCTCCATTACCGCGTATATCAACACGAACACAAGCATAGCCATGTTGTGCAAAATAGGGATGCGTAAGCATGTCACGGGCGCAAGTGCCGTCGCGTTTGCGATAAGGCAAATATTCGAGAATTGCGGGTACAGGATTTTCAGAGGCATTGATGGGTCGCCAGATTCGAGCTGATAGTCGCGTTCCATCTTTGAGAATGATGCCAATATTTGGGAGTTCTTCAATTTCACAAGGTGCAATTGTCATTTTTTTACTGCGAAGATTTCTAGGGTCTTCCGTGTAACGCAGAAAGTAGCGTTTGGCAATTTTATCTCAACTCTCGAAGTGAAATGTGATTAAGGTATGCGATAATACTTTTAACGTCGTCGAAATTTATCCACTTTGATTTTCGGCCGTTTTTTTCTATCAGAAAAGAATTCTGCATAAGATAACGTAAAATTGCTGAGTAAATGCAATGGCTTGGTTATATGACTTGTCTGTTTGAAGTTCGTAAAATCGAAAGATATCATTGTAAATGGCTTAACCTCTTTAATGAGGTTGAAGCGCATTTTGTGATTACTCGGTCGGGATTTGACTAAGGTAGTTGCGAACTCCGACTGTTTAATTCAAGCGATTCTACGCTTCTTACCAGTCTGAATGAATTCTGGCACCGTTAAATCGCGACAATATTTTTGCAGTCTTCTGAATTTTGATAACATTGATTTAATTGACTTGAAATTTTGTGGTTGATCGGGCTATTATGTTGATTTTAATGGTTAGTAATCAACATGTGATAAATTTGACGGCTGTGAGTTTTTGTATTTGTGGTAAGCTATCCACTGGCTAAATTTTAGAGCGGGTGAATTATTACGAGTGAAAAAGACCAAAGAAATAGCATTATTGTGCTGTCCGGGTTGACCTTAAAGTATTGCAATGTCCGCTCTGAACAATTGTTATTGTGAAAAAGAATTATGTTGGTTTATGTAAAAAAGTTAATGCGTTTTAGCAGGAGGAAGTCAATATGGCTATACGTCAACGATTATTTGATTTACTGGGCGGTATCGCGGTTGCCCTCGTCGTCGCAACAAGCGCGATATCTCAAGAAGTCACCTTAAAGTTACATCAATTTCTGCCAGCACAGGCTAATGTTCCCAAACTTATTCTAGATGTATGGGCTGACAAGGTTGAGACCGCTTCTTCAGAACGGATAAAGATAGATCATTACCCGTCAATGCAATTAGGAGGGGCGCCACCTGAGTTAATTGATCAGGCAATTGATGGCGTTGCGGATATTATTTGGACAGTTGTCGGTTACACCCCCGGTCGTTTCCAAACAACAGAAGTGTTTGAACTGCCCTTTATGGTAAATGATGCAAGGGAAGCGTCTTGTGCTTATTGGAAAATGTTTGAGGAACATATGGAAGATGGTGAATTTGCAAGCGTAAAAATATTGGGAACATGGGTTCATGGGCCGGGGATGTTTCATACTTCTGACCCGGTGTCTTCACCTGGCGATTTACAGGGAATGAAGATTCGTGGTGGTTCACAACTTGTAAACGAATTACTTAAGCTCGCAGGGGCCACTCCAGTTGGAATGCCAGTTCCGGCGATACCGGAAAGTTTATCAAAGGGTGTCATTGATGGCGCGACAATACCATGGGAGGTAACGCAGGCTTTGAAAATACCAGAGCTTGTCGAAAATCATACCGAATTTGAAGGACCAGCACTATATACATTAACGTTCGTTTTGGCAATGAATAAGGAAAAGTTTGCAAGTCTTCCAGCAGACTTGCAGAAGGTTATTGAAGATAATTCCGGGTTGAATTTTTCTATTTTCGCGGGGGGCACAATGGCTGACGCGGATGGGCCGTCCCGTGAAATCGCAGTTGATTCGGGGAATAACATTATGCAAGTGACTGACACCTCTGAATGGGAGATGTTAGTTCGTCCCGTCTACGATACATGGATTGCAAAAATGGGTGAGAAGGGTAAGGACGGACAAGCCTTAATTAATCAAGCCCAGACTCTAATGGATGGTGATTGTAAGGGAGTGGATGCCAAAATATAATTTAAGTGAATACGCCTAAGGATAAATTGAGTCATAATTTTTGTTTTTGAGAAAGTTTAAATATGCCAGCTATGATGGAGCGGCTCGCTCGTTTATTTGCTTACATTGGCGGGCTGGTTCTTGTCTCTTTGATAATAATGACATGTATGTCCATTGTTGGTCGCTCCATCAATTCACTGTTGCATAATAATTTTTTTCAATCCCAAATGTCTGAATTGACAAATACTCTGCTAGCGAGCGGAATTGGCGCAATAAATGGGGATTTTGAACTGGTCGAGGCTGGTATAGCTTTCGTCATTTTTGCTTTTCTTCCCATATGTCAATTGCACGCTGCACATGCATCTGTAGATGTTTTTGTGTCTTATCTGCCGCAACGGGTTAATCAAATTATGGCCGCGTTAATTGAAATAGTTTTTGCTGCGGTGTTGATCTTGATTGCCGTAAAGCTATTTGACGGTATGCAAAGTAAGCGTATCTCCGGTCAGGTGACATTTTCGCTACAGTTTCCTATTTGGTGGGCTTATGCTTTTAGCTTAACAGGGGCTAGTGTTGCAGCTTTAGTTTCTGTTTATATGTCCGGTATACGATTAATTGAAGTTGCAATTGGAAAATGTCTATTGCTTTCTAAGTCGGATATAAACCATTGAGCGATATCTCAATTGGAATCTTGTCATTTCCAACTTTATTACTTCTGATTTTCTTGCGGGTTCCTATCGGTCTTGCGATGTTTGTCACGGGACTGGTTGGCATGATAATTGTAACTGGGGATATTGTCATTCCATTCGCACGACTTAAGTCGGAGAGTTTTACGACTTTTTCGAATTATTCCCTTTCAATTATTCCTATGTTTCTGTTAATGGGACATTTTGCAACCCTTGGTGGAATGAGTAAAGCTTTATTTAAAGCGGCAGAAGGCTGGCTTGGTCATCGCAAAGGTGGTGTTGCGATGGCGTCAGTCGGTGCGTGTGCCGGGTTTGGTGCGATTTGCGGCTCATCCTTAGCGACAGCGGCCACGATGGGCCGGGTGGCTTTACCAGAGCTTCGGCGTCATGGATACGCAGGTGGATTTTCGACGGCAACATTGGCAGCCGGTGGTACGTTGGGTATCCTCATACCACCGTCGGTCATTTTGGTAATTTATGCAATTTTAACGGAGCAGAATATTGCAAAGCTCTTTTTAGCAGCATTCATTCCTGGGTTATTGGCAGCTGTTGGATATATGTTTGCAATTGCAATTTATGTTCGATTTAATCCTGGTACTGCTGGCATACGACCGCGTGTTCCTTATAGAGACCGTTTGCAAGGATTTTTTGATGTGTGGCCTGTTCTTGTCGTTTTTTTTCTCGTTGTTGGTGGAATTTACTTGGGTTGGTTTACACCGACCGAGGGAGCGGCAGTTGGGGCTTTGAGTACGGGGCTGATTGCATGGTTTTCTGGAGGTTTAACGCAAGCGTCTCTTGCGGAGAGTTTTTTTGTGACCGCCCGTTCTTCTGCGATGATTTTTTTCATCGTGTTCGGCGCTGCATTCTATAACGGCTTTTTAGCCTTAACACATGTGCCACAGGAGGCAGCTGCCTGGATCGCAACCTCTGGATTTAATCCTTGGATTGTCTTGATTATTATTTTGATTTTCTATCTATTGCTCGGTTGTCTGATGGACAGTCTAAGCATGATACTGTTAACCATACCAATTTTCTGGCCAATTATGATGGAGCTTGACTTTGGTCTTGTATCTATGGTGGAATTGCAGTCGGCACGGTTGAACGAATTGATTGCCTCTGGCGAAGACATTCCAGAATTACTGCTTACCCAGGCTCAGAGTTTGCTGTCGAGCGGGACTGAATTAACGCGTGAAATGACTCGTGAACTTGGTTTAAGGAGAGTCAGCGAAGGCGCTCTTACTCGGGTGAACAACGAACAAACGGCCATTTGGTTTGGCATTCTCGTTCTCATTGTTGTTGAAGTTGGTCTAATCACGCCACCAGTGGGTATGAATCTGTTTGTTATTAATGCGATGGATAGCGATACACCAATGTTTGAGACCTATAAGGCTGTGCTTTATTTTGTGGTATCTGATCTTATTCGCGTTGCTCTTTTAATAACCTTTCCGATGATCACGCTTATTTTTTTATCATGGTAAATATGCGTAACCAGTGTTTGAAAAAAGTAGATTTTTATAACGGCATTAACCACATCTCTCCTGCTAAATAGGTCTCAGTAGGCGTTAACTTGTTTCTTCCTCTAGAACACTTGAAAGAGCCACAAATCGACTGTAACCGAGAATGGGTAGGTTTTTCTGATCGCTTCTATTTCGGCAATATGCTGAACGTGGGTGCGTATGTACTGATTGGAGCAGGAAACCGGAATAATCCAGTTTCCCACCGTAATGAAACATGCAATCAGGATAACGTCGTGTTTTTGAAGGCCCAATTTATCGTCGCAATTTAACCAAATTTTGGATCATGCCACAGCGAGAATCGCTGTGGCGGGGGCTTGTGTACTTTAACGAGTTATCATGT
>JAPORV010000385.1 GCA_026710055.1 Aestuariivita sp. | reverse complement strand
ACCATTCTCGCGATCAACCTGCTGGCTGTGATACGCTTCAATCAGACCAAGAACCGTGTCACGGGCGTCACGATGGCACCATAAGGCCTGTCAGGCATAGCAGAGAACTTCGGTATCATTGCGGGAGTTAGGGTCGAAGGTGAGCTAACGGGTGGCGGTATTACCAAGAAGGGGTTGTATGGCGAAGGATGTGCGCATAATGTGACCTTTCTTTTGAGAGATTCTGGCGAAGATTTGCTGATTTGGGGCAAATCTTGGGTGTAATTGCTGATATTGTCCCAAATACCCGCAATCTTCGCCAGAGAAAAATGACAAAAGAGTCAATTTGTTCAACGTTTTAATATCGAATTTAGTTTTTTTACAGACACTAGTATCTGGAAATTATTGAATTGATGGTTTATCATTTGTTAAGAGAGTAGATTTTTCAGCCATCCAGCTTTGTGAAGGAAAAATGTACGTCAAAAATAAAAGTGATATTTCCATCAATTCAATGCAGTTGATACACTAGTTAGCGTCAGAAGGGAAAGAAGCTCAACGAGGAAATGATCACTCGCCAAATAATTATCTTGGTTGGATTTAGCCCTTGCTCAAACACAATTTTTCCCAAAATACCCCTAATTGATAAAAGATAGAGCAAACGCAATTACATAGAGGATGCAGCCAGCTTTGTTTTTGTGCGCCTTTTGATCAATTTCTACAACTTACCTTTCATTCCAAATTATAATAAAGAATTTGCTTGTGAGATCGCTTCAGCCATTTGTAATCAATCTGTAGTCGACAGTATGGGTCGCTTTTACATGTGTGATTGGTTCATCACCGATCCATGTCGTTCGCTCAAGAATTAGCATCGCAGATCCTTCTGGAACTTCCATCAGGTTTGCCTCTTTTTTCATAATGAGCTCAGCATATATTTGCACGTTGCAGCGACTATAAGGGCGATTGCGGACCAACCATTCGTTTGCACTGATGTTTGACAAATCAACGCCGCGAAACTCAGGAACTGTTTCTAAGCTAATCCATCGATCTTCAAGAACATACGGGCGACCGGCTGCCATGTGTAAGGCTTTAACTCGTACAGCTGAATTGAGGTCTGCTATGCCAAAGCGTGCGGAAATTGATAGTGGCGCCTTTGTCACTGCGCTCGTGATAAGGTGATGTCTGTATTTTAACCCACGTGCTTCAATCTCGACTTTGGTAATTGGAATATTAATAGTGGCGCGCGTCACAGGGTCGAGTTTTATAATAGTTCCCCCCTTTCTTTTTCGTTCAATAATACCAGCATCCGCTAATGAACTCATTGCACGTTGGACAGTTGAGCGCGCACATTTAAGTTCCAAAGCTAAGTCATGATCACGAGGCAGTTTATCACCTGGCCTATACGTGGAATCCAAAATACGGCTGCGAATTTCTTCGCGAACATCCTTCCAACTTTGACGATCAGCAAACGTCAAATACCCAACTCCAATTCCTTCATGACCGAAACAAATCTTTGAACGATCTGCTCGCGTTTTGCGTGCCTGCCATCTTGTACGATATGCCTCCCTGCGCTCCAAACATCTGTTGTACTTTTTTGAACACCTCCTGAAAATATCAGACTATCTAATAATGTATCCCCTCGCCGACTACATAAGAATTCATTGTCAGTCGAAACCGCAATCATATCGGCCCACATGTCGACTTCCAGAGCACCGCTTGATCTACCAGCAGCCTTTGCCCCACCAGCTAGAGAATATTCATATAAGACGCGGCCGGCTGATTGGGTTTGTGTTGCAAACATTGCTCGACCTCGGTCTCTTAATCTTTGCGAATATTCCAGTGTTTTCAATTCATCCCAAAAGGAAATGTAAATATTACTATCCGAACCGATACCAAACGCACCGTTAGCTGTCAAATAACGAATGCCATCAAAAATACCGTCTCCCAAATTTGATTCAGTAATTGGGCACAACCCTGAAACCGCGCCTGATGCGGCCAAGCCCGCCGTTTCGCTTTCAATCATCTGGGTACAATGAATAAAACAACTTCGTTCATCAATTGGCATGTTATTTAGCACCCATTCTACAGGCCTCGCACCCATATGCGCTTTGACCTCGTCAACCTCTGCAATTTGTTCCGCAAGGTGCATATGGAAGGGACCACCACCCGTTAGATCTAAGGCCAACCTTAAACCGTCTGTATCTACTGCACGCAAACTATGTGGAGCAACGCCGATGATGCAGTCTGGCTGCCCGTTCGCGACAAGGGTCTGACTTGCAGAAAAGAGCTTAGCAAATTGATCTTTAGAATTACCGAAACGAATTTGTCCCCCCTGAAGAGCTCGCCCATCGCACCCGCCAAACTCATATAGCACAGGAAGCAGCGTCAAGCCAAGCCCAACATACTCGGCTGCACCAACAATTCTTTCAGCAAGCTCGGCGATATTGTCATAAAACTGCCCATTTCTAGGATGGTGTATATAGTGGAACTCCGCAACAGCTGCGTAACTTGCTTCAGCCATCTCCATAAACGCCTGTGCTGCGATGACTTCGATATGTTCAGGGGTGAGCTTTAGCAGATTGTGATACATCAATTTGCGCCACGTCCAAAAACTGTCACTTTCATCTGGTCCTTTTGCTTCGGTCAGGCCCGCAATAATGCGTTGGAAGCTATGACTGTGCAGATTTGTCGGAGCGGGTAGAAGCAGGTCAACGGTTTTTTCTGCTACACCGGATTGAGGGCCAACCGACGCGATACGCCCATTTTCCGCAACTACAACATCCACATCTGATAACCACCCTTCACTTGTGAGTGCTGTTTGTGCGCGGATTTTGGTCATGTCGATTCTCTATTGACAAAATTATGTACTTACTTATTTTAACAGATAAGTCATAAAAAGAAAAATACAACGTGAAGATTCTGCACGATATTGTAGTCGCTACTCTAACAGAAGAGGTCGGATACGGCATAATAAAAAATGCCTGTATTGTAATTGACGGGAAAAAGATCGCTTGGGTTGGTCCTGAGGTTGATTTGCCAGAAAACTTTTCGCGTGGTGAACGTCATTCGCTAAACGGGCGATTGGTAACACCCGCATTGATTGACTGTCACACTCATATCATTTTTAATGGCAACCGCGCCAAAGAGTTTGAGATGCGCCTCAAAGGCGCCAGCTATGAAGAGATCGCACGTGCCGGGGGCGGTATTATTTCCACAGTTCAGGCTACGCGCGATGCCACAGAAGAAGAGCTGCTGACCGAGGCGTCAACCCGCGCCGATACTTTGATTGCTGAAGGAGTCACAACCGTCGAAATCAAGTCCGGCTATGGTTTGGATACCGAGACAGAATTAAAAATACTACGCGTGGCCCGCGCCGTCGAAGACATCAGACAAATTCGCGTATATACAAGTTTTCTAGGTGCGCATGCGGTTCCTCCCGGAACTGACGCTGACATCTATATTGATGACATCTGCATCCCCACTTTACGTCGAGGGTACCGTGAAGGTTTGGTTGATGCAGTAGATGGCTTCTGCGAAAGGATCGCTTTTACCCCTGCGCAGATTGAGCGGGTGTTTCAGGCTGCTTCTGATGTGGGTTTGCCGGTAAAACTGCATGCTGAGCAATTAAGCAATTTGGGTGGCGCGCAACTGGCAGCTCGATACGGAGCCCTGTCTGTTGACCATTTAGAATATGCTGACGAAACTGACGTTCGCGCCATGGCAAAAGCTGGATCGGTCGCCGTGCTACTTCCAGGGGCGTTTTATACACTGCATGAATCGAAGCGCCCGCCGGTAAAAGCGTTTCGCGAACAAAATGTGCCTATGGCAGTGGCCACCGATTGGAACCCAGGATCGTCGCCACTAGGATCGGTGCTTTTAGCGATGAACATGGCTGCTACATTATTTGGATTGACGCCTGCGGAAACGCTTGCAGGGACGACTCGGCATGCGGCACGTACTTTAGGTCTCACAGATTGCGGTCAAGTCGCGCCAGGAATGCGGGCAGATTTATGTGTTTGGGATATTACCTCTCCAGCCGAACTGTCCTATCGTATAGGTCAAAACCCTCTTCATATGCGGATATTCGAAGGCGCGATATGACAACTGTATTAAACTCAGGTTCAACCGATCTGACTACGCTGGAATTCCAGCAGTACAGCGTTCCGTCTAGCGAACTCAGGCAGGTCGCGATTGTCGCCAATGCAGCCAAAGCCGAACATGCAACCTTCAGGGTGAATACCAGCTTTAGCGAACTCGGTTGGATTTGCATTTTTCTGGAAAACACAGTAACTTTGCAATGCAATCTCATTTTCAGCTATTTCTGCGGTGTTTTTAAGACTCTGGATCAAAATACAATCTGCCTGATGATGACACTGAAACTGCCGTCATTGGGACACAAAAATTCTGACGTGCGCTGGTTGGTCTGTACTCAGATTGAAGCAATGGTAGCGCAAGGCGTGATCCCGGTTATCCCGGCCAAAGATCGGTTCAGTACGTCTGTGTATATGATTTTACTTGCCCACTTAGCCGCTATAATGATCGGTGCTTACAAGGCCCGGTTTGACGGCAACCGCCTTCCAGGTGGCACAGTGCTAGAACAGGCAAAGCTTTTCCATAGTGCTTGGTCTGAAAGAAGATATCTTGCTAACCAATGGCACTTAGTTTTTGGCCGCCTGCGCGCAATGATGAGCGAAAACAATCATCGCGCGAACCCCTGTTCTATTCACCGCAGATCACCTTCTGCCAATCAAAAAAATCACGTCAGCATATCGGCGCACTATGTACGGTGGCTTATTCACTTGTGCGGTAACCTTATAATGATAGTGAGCATAACAGTGATCTGTTTGGTTCAAAGGATGAACGCCCACATATCTTTATCAACATCTGCAAAGTTTGTCGCCGCCATCCAGCGTTTACTCAAGGAAATTCCCGCCTTTTACTCAGGACCAACACCTCTCGCCAGATCCAAGCCATACTGCTGAGTTGATCTGCTCCAACACACGTGGCACAATCGCTGAACTGGAGTTATCATCATGAATTTCCTTGAAATCACCCAAGGTAATAGCCCAGTGATCCTTAGTTTTCCTCATACCGGCACTGTTCTACCGGACAAAGTTTTAATGGTACTTAACGATACAGGCCACGCAATGACGGACACCGATTGGCATATCCATACGCTTTATGACGACCTGCTGCCCGACATGAGCTCGGTCAGAACACTAATCCATCGCTATGCTATTGACGTAAACCGCGACCCCTCTGACGTATTGCTTTATCCTGGTCAGAATACAACGACGCTATGTCCTGCGACCGACTTCGACGGCCGTAAGATATATCCCGAAGGTCAAGAACCTGATGCTTCAGAAATTAATGCGCGTCGTATCGCGTATCATGAGCCTTATCACGCTTCTATTGATGCAGAGATTGCCCGAATCAAAGCCATACATGGTTTTGCAATCCTCTATGACTGCCATTCCATACGGTCAAACATCCCTTACCTCTTTCAGGGTACATTGCCTGACTTCAATATTGGTACGAACGGGGGAACGACATGTGCGCCGAGCATTCAAGAGATGGTAGTTTCCATATGCGGTTGTGCTGAAGGGTACTCCAGCGTCTTAAATGGGCGTTTTAAAGGAGGCTGGACTACCCGCCACTATGGAGATCCAACAAATGATGTTCATGCCATCCAAATGGAGCTTGCCCAGTCGACTTACCTAAAAACAGAGGAAGCTCCGTGGGAGTTTGACAACAAGAATGCAGAACGCCTGCGTGAGCATCTCGCTGAAATCCTGACGAAATTCAGTAATTGGAGGCCCGCGTGACTGACCCCCGCAAAAACACCCGAAACATTCTTCCACCCACAGGCACTAAACTGAACGCAAAGAGTTGGCAGACCGAAGCCCCATTGCGAATGCTGATGAACAATCTGCATCCTGATGTGGCAGAAAATCCATATGAACTGGTGGTTTATGGTGGCATCGGACGAGCAGCCCGGACATGGGATGATTTCGATCGAATAATCGTCTCTCTTAAAGACTTGGAAGCTGATGAGACCCTTGTTGTGCAGTCAGGCAAGCCTGTTGCCATTGTAAAAACTCACAGCGACGCGCCCCGCGTTTTAATCGCGAATTCAAACATTGTGCCGCATTGGGCAAATTGGAACCACTTCAACGAACTTGATAAAAAGGGCCTGATGATGTATGGTCAGATGACGGCTGGTTCGTGGATCTATATTGGCACACAAGGCATCGTTCAGGGCACCTATGAAACCTTCGCTGAGGCAGGCCGCCAGCACTATAATGGCGATCTGTCTGGGAAATGGATACTTACCGGGGGACTTGGTGGTATGGGCGGCGCGCAGCCCCTCGCTGCGGTTTTTGCCGGTGCTTGTTGTCTCGCCGTTGAGTGCAACCCTGATAGCATCGATTTCCGCCTGCGCACGAAGTACCTTGAAGAGAAGGCTGAAACGCTGGACCAAGCGCTGGAGATGATCAAGCGCTGGACCAAGGCAGGCGAGGCGAAATCTGTCGGCCTCTTGGGCAATGCTGCCGACATCTTCCGCGAGATTCATGACCGGGGCGTGCGCCCAGACATCGTAACTGATCAGACCAGCGCCCATGACCCCGTTAATGGCTACCTTCCGCAGGGATGGACTATGGCGCAGTGGCGTGACAAGCGTGAGAGCGACCCTACTGCAGTTGCGGCTGCTTCGCGCGAGTCAATTAAAGCACATGTTGCAGCGATGGTAGACTTCTGGAACAACGGCGTGCCGGTATTGGACTACGGCAACAACATCCGCCAGGTCGCGCTGGAAGAAGGGTTGGAAAACGCCTTCGACTTCCCCGGCTTTGTACCCGCGTACATCCGCCCGCTTTTCTGCCGCGGTATCGGCCCGTTCCGGTGGTGTGCGCTTTCTGGCGATCCCGAGGACATCTACAAAACCGATCACGCAATGAAAGAATTGTTCCCCGAAAACACCCATCTGCACAACTGGCTTGATATGGCACAAGAACGTATTGCGTTTCAAGGTTTGCCAGCTCGCATTTGTTGGGTCGGGCTCGGGGATCGCCATCGTGCTGGCCTAAAGTTCAATGAAATGGTAGCGAGTGGTGAGTTGAAGGCGCCGATTGTGATCGGACGGGATCATCTTGATAGCGGCTCGGTCGCTTCACCCAACCGTGAAACCGAAGCAATGAAAGATGGCTCCGACGCAGTTTCCGATTGGCCACTTTTAAATGCGCTAGTCAATACCGCATCCGGTGCCACCTGGGTCAGCCTTCACCATGGTGGTGGTGTTGGAATGGGCTTTAGCCAGCACTCGGGCGTAGTGATCTGCGCTGATGGGACGCCCACGGCTGCTAAGCGACTTGAACGTGTGCTTTGGAACGACCCTGCTTCGGGGGTCTGGCGCCATGCGGATGCCGGCTACGACGAGGCCATTGCCTGTGCAAACAAACACAGTCTGAGATTACCCGGCATTCTCGGAAATTAAAATAAAATAGCAGAGAACATAAACGAATTCAATCATCAAACCATCCGAAAATACAAAATGAAAAAACTTAGTAACCAGTTAATTTTAGCGTTAGTAGCTGTACTTGGGCTAATATCGTCTCTTCAGGCTCAAACATCTGAAAACAAAAACTATTTGTTCATTCATGAGGCTTGGGCGTTTGAAAAGGCTCCCAAAATCATGGAAAATCAAGGGCACAATGCTGTAACAATTCACCTTCTTGGTCATAGCCTCGCTTCAACACTCCTCGCTGAAATGACCATAACAGCCTGTGTAGATAAGGTTGCAGCGGCCGTTGATGAAATTTCTAGTTACGTCGTTTTGGTGGCGCATACTCTCGGAGACAGCACTATTATGCTGGTCGGCGAGCTAAGTTCTAACAGGTTCGAGAGCATTATCTATGTTATTGCCTTTATGCAGCGAAACAGAGAACCTCTGCTTACCCTCGCTCTATCGGATAAAGAGACACAAATGTTTCTAAATTTGTCCCTCGAACCCGGCAATCATTTTAGCTTTTTCAATCAAGATGGAGTAATTTCAATCTTCTATTACAATATTAATCCTAAAAAAGTTCAGGAGCCTGTGTTGAAGTTAAACTGGCAAATAAACGCTTTCTATGTCCAACCAATAGCGACGAGTGACGAAAAGTTTAGATCAGTTAAACGCATCAACTTCAAAATGCTTCAGGAACGAATGGTGACGCCGGAGCTTCAGCTGCGGATGATAAATTCCATACCCCCAGAAACGGTAATGGAACTTGATACTGGTCATTTACCATTCCTTTGGAAACCGGAAAGATTTGTGACCACTCTATAGTGAGAACATATCGAAGTGACTTGCTTTCAGCAAAGTCAAACAATGAAGTGCAAACCAACAGGAGAACTATGATGAAGAGACGCACTTTCTTAGCAACTAGCGCCGTTGGGGTGGCTGCAAGTTCGCTTGCCGCGCCAACGATTGCACAGGACAAAATACGATGGAAAATGATCACGGCATGGCCGAAAAACCTGCCCGGACCTGGTGTAGCAGCCCAAACCTTGGCAGATCGCATTACGGCGCTGTCCGGTGGACGAATTGAAGTCAAGCTCTTTTCCGCGGGCGAACTCGTGCCAGGACAAGGTGTTTTTGACGCTGTCGGCGAAGGTACGGCAGAACTTTACCATGCGGTACCAGCATACTGGGGGTCAAAATCAAAGGGCATCCTTCTCTTTGGCTCCCAGCCATTTGGCTTGCGTGCGGATGAGCAGTTTGGCTGGCTATACCATGGCGGTGGTCAGGCACTATATGATGAAATGTACGCACGTTTCAATCTGAAGCCATTCCTGTGTGGTAATTCTGGTCCTCAGTGGGGCGGATGGTTCAAATCCGAGATCAACTCAGTTGATGACATGAAGGGGCTGAAATTCCGTACCACGGGTCTGGCATCAGAAATGGCGTCCAAGATCGGAATGACAGCAGAGGCAATGTCTGGTCCCGCGATGTTTCAAGCCTTGCAAACCGGAGCCCTTGACGCAGGCGAATTCATAGGGCCATGGACAGACAGTGCTTTGGGTTATTTCCAAGTCGCCAAGAACTACTATTGGCCGGGCGTAGGTGAGCCTTCATCTGCCGAAGAATGTTCAGTGAACGCCGATGTCTATAATGGCTTGCCGGATGACCTTAAGCAAACAATCACCTTGGCTTGTGAAAGCCTCTACAATCCCGTTTGGACTGAATACACAACCAAGCACGCGGCCTCGCTCAAAAAGCTCGTCAAGGAAGAGGGTGTTCAGGTCAAGAAGTTCCCAGACAGTGTCATTGACGCAATGGGCGCTGCGGCCGAAGAAGTCATTAACGAGCTTCGGCAGGACGACGATGAACTTGTCAAGCGTATTACTGAGAGCTTTGTCGCTTATCGCGCTAGCGTTGGTGGTTACATGACCTACGCCGATAACGGTCAGATGAATGCCCGTGCGTCGGTCATGGGTTATTAATATCATTGAATCCGGCCTGTACTGAAGCAGGCCGGATTCATCTCCCGAGTTGAATAAATGCTCAGACTGGCCAATGCACTCGATTCCGCAAACAAAACTGTTGCCATGATCGTGCGGTGGCTGGTGGTACTAATGGTCGTCGTCCAATTTGGCATCGTTCTTGGACGATATATTTTTAGCGTAAATTCAATTGCCGCGCAAGAAAGTGTGCTTTACTTGCACGCCTCTTTGTTTATGCTGGGGGCGGGTTATACGCTCTTAATTGATGGACACGTTCGAGTTGACATTATTTATTCAAAACTCTCGAACGTTTGGAAACGACGTGTCGACATCTTTGGACATCTGTTCTTACTAATACCCGCAATGATCACACTGCTTTATTGGTCATGGCCGTCTGTTCGAAACTCTTGGTCAATTCTTGAAGGGCCAATTTCAGTAGGTGGGATTAAAGCAGTATTCCTTTTGAAATCCCTGATTCCTGCTTTCTGCATCCTGATGATAATTCAATCTTTTTCACTTCTCATTCGAACGTTGTTCGTGGAGAAAAATGATTGATTTCCTTGATCTTATCATGTTCGCAGCGCTTTTGGTAGCGGTGTTGTCTGGCTTCCCAGTCGCGTTCTCAATTGCGGGAACAGCCGTTGCTTTCGCTTACCTAGGCTGGGCTACAGGAGTGATGGACATCGCCCTTATGGGTGCCCTTGGTCAACGAGCATTTGGTTTGATCTCAAACCAAATGCTGATTGCCATCCCTGTGTTTGTTCTGATGGGTTCTATTCTAGAAAAGAGTCAGGTAGCAAGCAAACTGCTAGATACAATGGGTCGTTTGTTTGGACACCTCCGAGGCGGGCTGGGTATATCCGTCGTGCTCGTTGGTGCATTGTTGGCAGCCTCGACAGGAATTGTTGGAGCCACCGTTGTGGCTATGGGTTTAATTGCCCTGCCATCAATGCTGCGCGCTGGATATTCGAAATCTTTTGCGGCAGGTATTGTCTGTACTGCCGGTACACTTGGGCAGATCATCCCTCCGTCGACCTTACTCATTATCTTATCAGATGTAATGTCAAACGCATTTCAACAGGCACAATATGAGCAAGGACGGTTCAGTGTTGAAGCTCTATCGGTTGGACAATTTTTTGCTGCTGCACTATTCCCTGGATTAATGCTTGTTCTTCTATATCTCTTCTACATTTTAGCGCGCGGTTTCTTCATTCCATCGGATGCACCTCCATTAATAAAAGGCGCTCTCCCGTCAAGTCGCGAAATTCTAATAGCGGTCATTCCCCCGATCGGGCTCATTGTAGCCGTATTGGGTTCCATTCTTGGGGGTGTTGCAACTCCGACAGAAGCAGCCTCTGTGGGAGCAGTTGGTGCCCTGCTCATGGCAGTAGCGCGCCTAGGTGTAAATCGGTTTCTTTTAGTCTCTGGAACGGGAGCACTTGTGATCGTGCTGGTCCTATCTGGCGTATTTCCAGTGAGACTCCAACGTGAAACCCTTGAAGTATCAGCTTACTTCCTTGGCGCACTATACATCATACTTGTTGTACTTGGTATTCTGACTGTCCTGGTATCAGCACAATTAAGCCTGAAGAACGGAATTCTCCGAGACGCAGCAACGTCCACACTTACGATGACTTCAATGATCTTCGCAACTATTCTCGCCGCAAGCTTTTTTTCTCTTGTCTTTATCGGATTGGGCGGGGAAGATCGGGTAGAACACATTCTCGCCGAACTACCGGGCGGACTCACCGGTGCGTTGTTCTTTACGATGGTGTTCCTCTTCGTTCTCGGTTTTTTTCTCGACTTTGTGGAAATTGCGGTTATTGTACTCCCGCTAGTAACCCCGCAACTGATTCTCATGGGATGCGATCCGATATGGCTAGGCATTCTCATCGCAATAAATCTTCAAACGAGCTTTCTGACGCCACCGTTCGGCTTTTCCCTCTTTTATCTAAGAGGCGCGGCACCTGATAGTGTGTCCACCGCCGACATTTACCGAGGGGTTGTTCCATTTATAGTTTTGCAAATTTTAGGAATGCTTCTGATCTGGCAGATTCCGTCTCTTTCGACTTGGCTTCCAAGCCTCATTTTTTAGATTTTCGCTGATCACACAAAAACCTCAGAGTCTAATCAGAAAAAGATTGATGTCTATTCAGCACCCATTAAAGGCGACATGGAGAGTTTGCCGAGGCTAGCTGTTGCCATCTTGTTCATCAAATCTTGTTTAGTGTCTGACATAAGACGGTAAAGCCATCATTGAGGCCGTTTTCTTCGGACTGACCAGTTTAAAATCAGCCTGCGCACTTTGGTGGTGTTGAGAGCCACGCAATGATGGCGGCCTTAGTTCGTAACCAAGCGGGATACCGTCGCCAACATGATGACTCGCTTTGGATCAAGGCGTCGCGGGTGGGACCGTTCCCCAGCCATTATCTGCCGTCCAGCGACGGACGAACCAAACATCCCGCCCCGTCAATGGGTGGTGATGCGCTTGAGAACCAGCGCAAGGGGAAGCCGGTGCCCTCCAATGATATTTCCCAGCAATTCCCGCTTAATTTTTTATTCAATCATTTCAATTGCTGACAAAAATCGATAGAAAAATTCTTCGGTGACTTTTGAGTTGAATATGTGAGAATGCTCGCAATCATCATCAACATCGAGCAGGTTCATGAAACAGTCTTTCCGAAAGCATCTATCAATGCCAGGGTTGCTCAAGAGTGTGGGCACCTCCTTTGCCGCACTTCCCGATGAGCGTCGCATCCGGTCCATCACCTGATATGGATTGACCGGTTGATTTGTGTGGCTCATATGTCATCGTATGCCTCCG
>JAPORV010000378.1 GCA_026710055.1 Aestuariivita sp. | reverse complement strand
TCCTGCGCGGTGCGCTCCGCTTGCTTGAAACGATACCCCCGATCACCGCTGTTGCGTCGCACTTCCCGCGCAATCGTCGTGTGACTCCGGTTCACTTCACGCGCAATCGCTCGTAGAGAATAACCTCTTGCCTTCAAGACGCCAATCTGGCATCGTTCTTCGCAAGTCAGGTGGTGGTAGCCGCTGGGCATCAGAATCTCCTTTTTTTAAATCTTCAGAGATTCATACTGCCTCCTGACGAAAACACAACATTTATGAAACCCATATCCTCAAACCACCATATGAAGCCTGGTGCACTTCACAGTTGAACGGGCGATACTAAACTATTGTAACATCAAAAATAATGCCGTGAAAATCAAATTTCATACCAATTACGCATATAATTTAAACCCTACGCCTATTCTACAGGCGATGACATTTCCTTAAGGAGATTAATCTCTATTGATGCCGAAGGCGTTAATATTTACATTACATATTTTGTGGTTAATTAAAACAAGATATCAATATGTTGATTTCATTATCGGTTAATTCCCTAATTACGAAACCACAAATAGCTTAAAGAAAAGCTATCGATTCCTTAAGACACTATGGATTGATCAGTTCCTGCTCATTTACTAGGCTTGGGCTGATCACTCGTTACTTTTCAGTGCGGAGAAACAAAAGGACATGTCGTGGGCTTCATATGGGTGACTGTCTGTGAAGTGATCGACCAACCCCATGCTTGCCGAGCGCTGGCCTAAAAGACAAGAGAAACACATTATGACATATTCGCCAAAGAAATCAACCGAGTAATCCATATCAGGAAATACCATTGGTTTACAGGCGGTCTTAAAAAATGAATAATTCATGGTTCGGCCTAATCACTTCCAAATTGATGTTAATGCTCGCAAAAATAACGCATTACTCTGCTCACACGCAGTCACTTAAAGGAGTTACCAAGGATAAGGGGAAGAACGAAAAAGTTTGACATCATTGGGCGCAGCCCTTTTTTATCACAACCTCTTACGACGAATTGACATCGGGAGATATCCTTCATCAATCGGATTGACCCGAACATCAGACTGAAGCCAATTGCTATTTTTAGTGAACCATGAACTATCGAAGTAAATACGAATACCCTATGTCAATAGCCTGAATGTCAAAACACCCGGAAGGTCATTGTTGTAAGTGATCGTTCTATATTCGGAACACAGAGCAATTCATCATTAATAAATTTGGAGATGTCTTTGTCTTCTGGAATATATATCTTCAAAATCAAATCGTACTCACCACTTGTCGAATACAGTTCAGAATGAATCTCGCGACGTGCGATGTCTTCTGCGACGCAATAGGTTGTCCCCGGCTTACATCGAATTTGAACAAAAACACATGTAGTCATTTCTTCATTTCCTTAAGGATAATAAAGGCAGGCATTTAACGCTAAAAAGTGCCAATTTACCAAAGTTCACTTTTCTTCTTCCGCTTCGAATTGCATTTTTTAGTTAAGTGAAATCTATCCGGAAGTTAACAAACAATTGATATAAAAACAAAACTTTATTTTTTTTATTTAGGATTTAAATCATTGCCAATATCAATTCTTAAACCCTTGTACAAAAACTAAACACTTCAAAAACCAAAATATAGTCAGTAAATTCATCAACAATCCTATGGTGCGCTATTCAAAACCCGTCCAGACTCAAGAACCACCTCACTTTATAGGGCATTAAATGCTACTACTCATTGATAACTACGACAGCTTTACCTACAACCTCGTTCATTTCTTCGGCGAACTCGGCGCGAACGTAAATGTTCATCGCAACGATGCAATTGATGTGCAAACAGCTATTTCAACAGAGCCTGACGGGATTGTGCTCTCACCTGGCCCTTGCACTCCAGAACAATCAGGGATTTGCCTTGACTTAACTAGTGCCGCTGCCCAAAACTCCATTCCGCTACTTGGCGTATGTCTTGGTCACCAAGCCATTGGGCAAAGTTTTGGAGGAAATGTTATACAAGCTCCTGAAATCGTACACGGTAAGCTAGGCACTATTCATCATAGTTGCACTGGCGTGTTCGCAGGCTTGCCATCACCGTTTAAATCAACACGATATCACTCATTAATCGTTGAACGTGACAGCCTACCAGACTGCCTCGTTGTCAATGCAGAACTCAGTGATGGTACCGTTATGGGACTAATGCACCAAAACTTGCCCATACATGGTGTCCAATTTCATCCAGAATCAATTGCGTCTGAATATGGTCATAAAATACTTAGCAATTTCTTATTAACAACAAAGTCCCAAGCATGAGTGATGCACTAAAGCCTTTAATTGCCGCAGCCGCCGACGGACCGCTAACGCGCAGTCAAGCAGAAAACGCTTTTTCAATTCTCTTTGATGGTCTTGCAACACCAAGCCAAATCGGTGGTTTCCTCATGGCGCTCAGAACACGCGGCGAAACCATTGATGAAATTGCCGCAGCCGCAGCCGTCATGCGCTCATGTTGCAAGTCTGTTCATGCACCAGAAGGTGCAATGGATATTGTGGGAACAGGTGGGGATGGAAAAGGAACCCTTAATATATCAACAGCAACCGCCTTGGTCGTTGCTGGCGCTGGAGTGACAGTCGCAAAACACGGCAACCGAAATCTCAGTTCACAATCCGGCGCAGCCGATGTCTTAACCGAATTGGGTGTAAACGTCATGGTTGAACCCTACATAATTGAAAAGGCTCTGCAAGAAGTTGGCATCGGATTTATGATGGCACCAATGCACCACCCTGCAACCGCTAATGTATTACCAGCACGCGCTGAGCTTGGTACGCGCACGATTTTCAACATTCTAGGACCCTTGACCAATCCTGCAAGTGCAAAGCAGCAATTAATTGGCGTTTTTGCCCGGCACCTCGTACGCCCTATGGCTGAAACACTCGCCGTTCTCGGCACCAACCGCGCATGGGTCGTGCATGGGTTTGATGGTACAGATGAGTTATCAATCGCCGGTCAAAGTTGGGTTGCAAGCCTTAAATCCGGTACCATTGAAGAATTTGAAATTCATCCTAACGATGCCGGACTGACACTTCACCCGCTAGAAACCATTCTCGGTGGGTCGCCAAAACAAAATGCCAACGCATTAAAGGCATTACTGCAAGGTGAGCACTCTGCCTATCGCGATGCAGTCTTACTCAATGCTGCGGCTGCCCTGGTAATCGCGGACGCTGCCCCAAGCCTATATGAAGCCGTTAGATTAGCAAAAGATGCAATAGATAGCGGAGCCGCCAAAAACAAGCTAACCGCTCTCGCACAACTTACACAGGTTTAAAAAATGACCGAGAGTATTCTTAATCACATAAAGGCCTATAAACTTGAAGAAATAGCAAAAGCAAAGGCTCAAAAACCATGGCAAACTGTTTATAATGAAGCCTTATCAACAGCACCAGTTCGCCCATTTTCAAAAGCACTCAAAACAGCTAGCCATAAAGGTTATGGGCTCATTGCAGAAATTAAACGCGCTAGCCCGTCAAAAGGGCTGATTAGATCAGACTTTGATCCAGTCAAACTCGCAGCAGCATATGAACAAGGTGGGGCAAGTTGCCTGAGTGTCTTAACAGACTCACCGAGTTTCAAAGGTAGCAAAAAGCACCTTACAAAAGCACGACAAGCCTGTGGGCTTCCAGTACTACAAAAAGACTTTATGTATGATCCATATCAAGTCGCCGAAGCGCGGTGCCTTGGCGCCGATTGTATTCTCATTATTCTAGCGACTGTTTCTGATATGCAAGCCAGTGAACTTGAGGCGGCGGCGGCTGAATTTAATTTAGAATGCCTCATTGAGATTCATAATCGCGCTGAAGTTGATCGCTGCTCTGAACGCTCTTCAACACTTATAGGGATCAACAACCGTAATCTAAACTCGTTTGAAACCACACTTGATACTACATTTCAGTTAGCTCAGTATGTACCAGAGAATAAACTAATTGTCGCCGAAAGTGGTCTCAAAAATGCGCAAGATCTTTATAGCCTTGCGCACCGCGGTATTCGATGTTTCCTCATTGGAGAAAGCCTCATGAGGCAATCAGATGTTGCAGCGGCTACAACCGCAATTCTTGATAAACCACTTCCTTTGGAGGCGGTATAGTGACATTTACTCACTTTGATAAAGATGGTAACGTCCATATGGTTGATGTATCCAATAAGATGACGACAGCGCGAATTGCAATCGCTACTGGCTATATAAAAATGGCAAAAACTACATATGCGTTAATCCTTGAAGATCGTGCCGAAAAAGGAGATGTTTTGGCTGTAGCACGACTTGCAGGCATAATGGCAGCAAAAAAAACCGCTGAATTAATACCGCTCTGCCACCCATTACCGATCAGTAAAGTCGCAATAGACCTCAAGCCAAACTCAAAATTGCCTGGTATCGAAATAAAAGGCAGCGTAAAAACAAATGGAAAAACTGGCGTTGAAATGGAAGCATTGACAGCTGTTTCAGCAGCCGCACTTACAATTTATGACATGGTTAAATCAGTAGATAAAGAAATGGAGATTGGTGGAATCCATCTGACATTGAAAGATGGAGGTAAATCCGGTCGATATGAAACTACATGATCTCTGTTGAAGACGCCCTCAATAAACTACTTTCAATTACTCCGGCATTGCCCACGGAATATGTGCATTTATCTTCTGCTGCTGGTCGGATTCTCACAAAACCTGTCAAAACTGAGCGTAGTCAACCGCCATTTTCTGCCGCAGCAATGGATGGTTACGCAATCAAAGCAAGTGCGGCTTTCCTCGGGCAGGAATTCGAAGTCATAGGAGAAGCATCGGCAGGCCATCGCTTTAAGGAAACAGTTAACAATGGACAGGCAGTTCGCATCTTTACAGGCGCACCTTTGCCAATAGGTACTGACTTTGTTGTCATTCAAGAAGATATCATGCGTCAAGGCAACAAGATCAACATAAGAAAAGAACAAACAACAGACAGCAATGTGCGTCCCAAAGGAGGAGATTTTTGCAACGGTAGCACTTTAACATCGCCACGAATATTATCCTCAAGCGACATTGCGTTATTGGCTGCGATGAACATCGCAAATGTTCCGGTAAGTCATCAACCTGATGTCGCATTAATTGCAACTGGCGACGAGTTAGTTATGCCTGGTGAAAATCCCGATGAAAATCAAATTTTTGCATCTAACATATTTGGATTGAAAGCAATGTTGGAAGAGTTCGGTGCACGATGCAGAATTTTACCCATTGCACGAGACAATGCTAAGTCATTAAAGACGATTTTCAATCTTGCATCCGATGCAGACTTAATGATTACGATCGGCGGTGCATCCGTAGGTGACTACGATATTGTTGGAGATGTTACTGAGGATCTCGGAATTCAGCGCAGTTTTTACAAAGTCGCTATGCGCCCCGGTAAACCGCTGATGGCGGGAAGTTTGTTGAATACACTGATGATTGGTCTACCCGGCAACCCTGTATCCGCTATGGTTTGCGGTCATATTTTCTTAAGACCCGTTATTCTCCGAATGCAAGGCTTACAAAATGTCGAGCCAATACAAAGACAAGCTCGCATTGCGAATACCCTAGCACCCAATGGCGCAAGAATGCACTTTATGCGCGCTATTGTAAAAAACGACAAAGTAAGAACCTTTAATAGACAAGACTCTAGCCTTTTATCAATTCTTGCACAAGCAAATGCTTTGGTCGTTCGACCACCGCACGATCCAATCCGCTCAACTGGCTGTGAGGTAAATTACTTGCCAATTTAAGCTTGCTGCATTCAATGACGTCAAACTTATTTTTTTCTAAATGACCGTTTCTTGGCATTCAAAATATTCTTTTATAAGCTATTGACACTTAAAAAGAACATTAATAGAACAAAAAAAGAAAGTTTTATTAGTAGGAAAAACTAAATGCTCACGAGAAAACAATTAAATTTACTGAACTTCATACGCTCGCACTTGCAAGAACATGGTTATCCACCAAACTTTGATGAAATGGCGATTGCACTCAATATTAAGTCCAAGTCAGGCATCCACCGATACATTATTGCACTTGAGGAACGCGGATTCATACGACGCCTCGCCTACCGCAGTCGGGCTATTGAAGTCATCAAACTTCCAGAAACGCTTGTTGAAAACACCAAGGTGAATTTTCAGCCATCAGTCATTGACAAAGGAAACATACAACCTCTTAAAGAGAAAACAACAAACACAATACCATCACATACACCGCGGCCTGTTAACACATGTAGTCAAGATGTGCCAATGATGGGGCGTATCGCCGCTGGCGCACCCACAGACGCCATAAGCGAAATATGGCACGATATCTCAGTGCCCGGTTTTATGATTGAGAGTGGATATAATCATTATGCACTCGAAATTCAGGGTGATTCTATGATTGATGCTGGCATAAACGATGGCGATACAGTCGTCATTGCAAAGACATCTTCTGCCAAGAATGGCGATATCGTTGTTGCCATGATTAAGGATTATGAAGCAACATTAAAAAAATTCTATCATCGCGGAAGTAAAATAGAACTCAGAGCCGCTAATTCTGCCTACGACTCAAAATTCTTACCTGCCCATCAAGTTGAAATACAAGGACGCCTTGTAGGTCTTATGCGAACATATTAGCACGTACCAACGAACTCTTTAGATCTTGAGAATGGTCAATCTTCATGTTGTGACCAAATAGTAAACAATATTGTTATTTAACATATTGTGTTTCGCACTACCTCTTGTCATTCAACCTCAAGCCATTTAGGCAAATTTCTAATCGCTTTTCAGCCATTTTATGCGCAAAATTTATAGGAATTTATTTTTTCCTTCTGGAGTTCACTTGCCTAAGTCTATTGTTACACGCTTTGCACCATCACCAACTGGTTTCTTACATATCGGAGGCGCTCGCACTGCCTTATTCAATTGGCTATACGCAAGAGGTCGAAATGGTCGTTTCCTCCTCAGGATTGAAGACACTGATCGTATACGCTCCACGCCAGAAGCCACTAACGCAATCCTTAACGGACTAACATGGCTTGGTTTAAACTGGGATGGAGAACCAGTGAGCCAACACTCTCGCATAAAACGACATGTGGAGGTGGCTTATCAACTTCTTGCAAACGATAAAGCATATAAATGCTATTCAACACCCTCAGAAATCAATGTATTTCGAAAAAAAGCGCAGGCAGAACAGAAAAATACATTTTTTCGCTCTCCTTGGAGAGACACAGACCCTAAAAGTCATCCGGATGCTCCGTTTGTGATCCGAATTAAGTCACCAAATATTGGAACCACAGAAATAAAAGATATTGTTCAGGGCAATGTAACTGTTCGAAATGAATATCTTGACGATATGATTCTCCTACGGTCGGACGGCACGCCAGTGTACATGTTAGCCGTTGTCGTCGATGATCACGATATGGGGATTACACATATTATTCGCGGCGATGATCACCTCAATAACGCGGCCCGCCAAATGATGATCTATCAGGCGATGGAGTGGGACATACCGATATGGGTTCATATTCCACTTATCCACGGACCGGATGGCAAGAAATTATCAAAAAGGCACGGCGCAGTCTCCCTAGAAGAATACCAAAAACAAGGGTTATTAGCGGCAGGTATGCGAAATTATCTCGCGCGACTGGGTTGGAGTCATGGAAACGACGAATTTTTCAATGATTCACAGGCACTAGAATGGTTTGATATTGATAGAATTAGGAAAAGCCCGGCACGTTTTGATCTCAAAAAAATGATGAATTTATCTGGACAGCATATAACCAACTCTGCAGATGATTTACTTATAAAAGAACTTGAGAAATTCATGAAGACAACTCAATTACCGCAATTTACAAGTGCACAACGGGCATATTTGTCACAAGCACTTTATTGCCTCAAAGATCGTGCCAAAACATTACAAAATGTTATTGAACATGGCCAATTTGCCCTATGTTCTCGTCCAATTGACATCGCCGAAAGTGCTGCAAAAACACTCCACAAAACGAACACTTGGCTCCTCGCACAATTGACACATCATTTACAAAATGTTAAATGGAATCGAGCTTGTTTACAAGATAACTTGAAAAGCTTCGCTGAACGACATAATATTAAACTCGGCGACTTGGTTGCTCCGTTGCGCGTTGCGCTAGCTGGTCAGACCGTAAGCCCTTCCGTATTTGACATGATGCTCGTACTAGGTCAGGAGGAGACTTTAGCGCGATTAAAAGATGTGAAAAAAATAAATATCAACTAAGACAACAACTAGGTAATTTCCCTGCTTGAAATTGGTTTGCTATTTTATAATGACGCAGAATTCAAAAAAAATAGACAAAGACCAACAGAGAATTTAGGATATTAGTATGACAAAAAATGATAGATCCGCCAAATTAATCATTGGAAATGATACTTACGAACTCGACATCATCAATCCAACTGAGGGGCCGGACGTCATTGATATTCGAAAATTATACAACGAAGCGAACATATTCACTTATGATCCTGGTTATACTTCGACGGCATCTTGTGATTCAAGAATAACGTTCATTGACGGATTTAAAGGGAAACTTCTTCATAGAGGTTATCCCATTGATCAACTGGCCGCAAATTCGCATTTTCTTGAAGTCTGTTATCTATTGATTGATGCAAAACTACCGACTGAGGCGGAATTAGAATCTTTTCAGGAAACAATAACTGCTCACACCATGCTTCACGAGCAAATGGTGAATTTCTTCCGAGGATTTCGGCGTGATGCCCACCCAATGGCAATTATGGTTGGCGTTGTTGGTGCAATGTCAGCCTTCTATCACGATTCGACTGATGTTACTGACCCACGACAGCGCAAAATCGCATCACACCGTCTCATTGCAAAAATGCCAACAATCGCGGCGTGGGCATATAAATACTCTATTGGGCAGCCATTTATTTATCCTCGTAATGACCTTAATTATGCTGCGAATTTTTTACATATGTGTTTCGCTGTCCCTGCTGAGGATTATCATGTCAACCCGATTCTCAGTCGCGCGATGGATCGCATATTCATTCTTCATGCCGATCACGAACAAAACGCTTCCACATCAACAGTGCGTCTTGCATCATCTTCTGGTGCTAATCCTTTTGCCTGTATCGCAGCTGGTATAGCTTGCCTTTGGGGGCCATCACACGGTGGTGCCAACCAAGCTTGTCTTGAAATGCTCAAACAAATAGGTAGCGTTGATCGCATACCCGAGTACATCAAGCGTGCGAAAGACAAAAATGATCCTTTCCGGCTTATGGGATTCGGTCATCGCGTTTACAAGAATCTTGATCCGCGCGCTAAGGTAATGAAACAATCAGCTGATGAAGTTCTTGAGTTACTTGGGGTTAAAAATAATCCGCTATTACAAATTGCTGCTGAACTTGAAAAAATCGCACTTCAGGACAGCTATTTTGTGGAAAAAAAACTATTTCCCAATGTTGACTTTTACTCGGGCATCATTTTAGAGGCGATGGGCTTCCCAAAATCAATGTTTACACCAATTTTTGCGTTATCCCGCACAGCTGGGTGGATTAGTCAATGGAAAGAAATGATTGCGGACCCACAGAATAAGATTGGACGCCCACGGCAATTATACCTAGGCGAAACCGACAGAGATTACGTACCCATTGAAAATCGATAAAAGTTTATCATTCGCGGAACGAAGAAAGATTAGGGATATCCGGCAGGAAGACGAATTGATTTTGAAAGTGTGGTTGATGCTTTATAAAATCATGGACATAAAATTCTTGCTACAAATCAGGAAATTCAGAAAGCTGCATAGAAAGTATGAAAGTTATTGGGATTGATCTTTCCAAGCGCCATTAAAAATGACACCCATAAAATCGGAACCTGTCCACCGTCTCTTATCCGACCGGCTCAACCCGGATATCTAGCAGATTACGCGCCTCACGCCCACAAGCGATCACAATCAAATGAACAAGTTCTTTCCGACCCTTATACTTCTCCGCATACCCTCGGTCCCGCATCTGAGCAAGAGCCGCCTCTAACGCCCCCTCAGTCTCCGTGGCGGTTTCCACCATCTTGACCTCAACGATAAACACCTGGCCACCCGTCAAGATAACCAGATCAGCCCGACCATGGCTGGAGGCCTCCTCCGAGCGTACATCCACACCAATCGCTCGAAACCCCATCTGCAACAAACCCGCATACCACGCCTCATAGCGCGCAACATCCCCCGTTGTGTGCCATTGATACGGAATACTCGCAAAATACGCCTTCAGGGTCTCCGTAAACCCTCTAAAGTCGTTGACCTCTAGCAGGTCCCGCAATGTCTTCCCTTCGTCCAAAGGAACGATATCCTTTGGATTAAGATAGACCAGCAACTCATCATTCAAACTCAGTTGCACCTCCCGATTGGGATAATCCAAACAATAGAGGGTCCGATGCCCTTCTTGTTTCTCGTCTGTGATGGTGAGATACCCCGTTTGAAACAACAGAGCTTCGGCACTGATCGAATCCACATCAAACTTCGAGATCAGCGCCCTGTCGACCATCCGGTTCTCCAATTCCCTTAAACTGACGGACTTCTCCTTCAGTATTTTCAACAGGAACGCCGGGTTCCCTGTTTCAAACCAATAAGGGCGAAACTCCCGATGATCCAACAACAAGAGCACATCATAGGGATTGTAAACTCGCTCGGTGCCACGCCAGTTGTAGCCATTGTACCATTGACGGATGGCATTCCGGTCCAATCCCTCCAACTCAGGAGCAAACACCGTATCAATATCCGCGTCAGTATACCCGCAGATGGTAGCAAAACGGGGATCAAGGCTGATGTCCTTGAGATTGTTCAACCCCGAGAATAAACTGACTTTGGAGAACATACTCACACCCGTGACAAACACAAAGCGCACATGTTCAGCACTATCCTTGATGATGCCGTAGAACCCCCGCAGATACTCCCGATTGGCGCAGGCAAGGGCAGGGTCACGCAGTACGTCAAGAATTGGCTTGTCATATTCGTCGACAAGAACCACCACCCGTTGACCCGTGGTCTGATGAAGTCGCCGCAGAATATTACGCAAACGCCTCGGGCCTGTATTGGATGCAGTGGCGGACGTAAGACCATACTCATGCTCTATACCTTCTAACTGCTCAAGAACATCTCCTTCAATCTCTTCAGGTTCATTGTACTTCCCACCAAAGCTCAAGCGAACCACTGGATGGGTGACCGACCAGTCCCAATAATCATGAATGTCCAACCCCTTGAACAAGATATCCTGCCCTTTGAACAACGCTTTGAGTGTACTGATTAGTAAACTCTTGCCAAACCGGCGCGGCCGAGAGAGAAAGTAATGACGGCCATCGTCCAGAAGCTGCTGAATAAGGGAAGTCTTATCGACGTAATAGAAGTTTTCGCTCCGAATAGTTTCGAAATCTTGAATGCCCGTGGGCAGGCGTTGGCGGGTCATAGGCATCCTCCTGAAAAGCACGCGATAAAGACAGATGTTTGTTCATTATCATTAAACTCGGATAGGTACAAATGATAGGTGTTTCGAATCAATCCAATCACACAATCATTTCAGTCAAAAATAACTGTACAACATACCGGTTGATCAATCACTCACACTTTTTCTGAGCAAGCGATCAATCCCTCAAGTTCACGCTCCAAGCGGAACCCAGACTCGAAAAACTATCACATATAATCACTCACCTGTGAGCATCAGGGGTGGATTATTTCAGAATTCGGGTTCGAAAATGTTAAACGCGTAACTAGCTGCTGCCTAAACCCCTCTCGTACAGGTTCATAAAAGCGAAATCATCACCTGATGGGGGGGGGGCTTCAAATTGTCTGTCGCGTGAAACGCAACGCCTGCCGTGCTGTTGATGACGTTATCGTGTTATCCGAATACCGATCACCTCATCACGATGCAGCCACCACAAGATACTGCCTACAACCTACAACGACATCGTGTTGACCGTACGCCTCGTCGATGATATCAAAGGCGTACCACCTCCTGTCTTGCGACATCCCTCCTTGATTCTGCCTACATACTCTCGGCCTTGTCAAACCTCTATTTAAGACGTTGGGCCATTGAAGACATGTAGGGTACCAGCAAAGCCCTGCTTAATAATCTCCCAGCACAATCTGAGCAAGGTATTCGGCAGGAACTCTATGCTCCCTTCGCCCTCATCTCTTTGACACATATGCTTGCCAGCCGCTGCAAAAAAGATACCCATCACAATGTCTGCAACACCAACGTCCTTACCGCAGTGTTCAATGGCAATCAAAAGAGTCTCGCTATAAATAGATTGATCATCTATGTCATTCCACAGCCTCAAATGGGGCACAATTCTTGTATGGTGCGCTAACATTTGTAGCATATGTTGTGTCCTAAGCTGCCAGCGCAATACGAATCTTACGATTGCCATTGGCGTGCGATGTGGGCACCCAGTCGCCTTGACGATTGAAGCGTGGTACCACCTCCTTCCAAACCCGATCAAAGCGATTGAACTTGCATAAGGCTCGGATGCGCAGAA
>JAPORV010000111.1 GCA_026710055.1 Aestuariivita sp. | reverse complement strand
TCACCGCCAAGTCTTACCGCCACGCACGCGCCGACGCATTTCGGCTATGGCAGGACTATACCCGTGAGATGACCGCCTGAAACTCGCAACACACATAATCGCAACCTACGCTGAATAACTTGGCAATGCCGCGGGCACGCATAGAGCCCGCGAGCGACACGCCGCGCGAGAAGAAACCGCACTTTCTTGATCCCGATTGCGAAGGACCGAGCTAGGAAGAGCTCGACCGTGCCCGCGAGCTCGAAAAGGCCATCCGCGTTCACAAAGCGCGCCGCAGAGCGGCGGCGCTTGGAGCAAGATAAAGACCTGGATGGGCCGAAAAGATAGAAAGCTATAATCCTAGGATACTAGGTTTTCAGCATCCTACACCTTGCCGTATTTCTCTTCGAGGAGCGCAAGCGCTTCTTCCAGAAGGTCGGGTACTTTCTTGCGGGTACGAATGGCGAGCATCTCGTAGCCATCGGCCACGCCGCGTTTGATCCGTTTGTTGAATTGCACTTTCTCGCCTTCGGCAACCTGCGTGAACATCACGCCGGACTCACGGGCAACCTTTGGCTTCGCTTTCGTGGCTTCTGCCTTTGGCTCTTCGGCCACGGCTTCCGAGCGACGACGCGGCGGTTCTGCGATTTGGAGACCTTTTGCCATTATGCCGCCTCCCTCTTGCTCATGAGCTGATCAACGATTTGCTGTGCAACGTCGATGGCCTTCTCCTGAACTTTCGGGAATGGCACTTCGGAAGCGGCTCGCCCTTCCGCATGTCCCTGACGGATCGAGGCCAGCTCAGGCAGCACGGGATCGAGAGCTGTCAGGCGCGCTTTGCGCAGATAGCTGTGCGCGGCTGCATCTTCGGCATCAGAGCCTTTGGCGCGGCAAAATACAAAGAGTATCTTCTCGGAGGCGATCCCTGCATCTTCAAGTTCGTAAGCTACTTCGATCTGCGGCTCCATGTCATCGAGACTGTAGCCGGTAGGGATTAGGATCAAATCGCTGGCCTGTGCCATGACCCTACTGCCCTTTTCAGCGTGAGCGGGTCCGTCGAAGATCATCAGATCAAAGTGCTCTGCTTCCTGAATGGCGCGTTCGACCGTTCGAAATTTTTCGACAGCCACGTCTGGCTGATAACCTGCAACGTCGCGCCGAGCTTTCCACTTCGTGGCTGTGCCTTGTGCAGGGTTAAGATTGGTGATCTTCACCCGCCAGCCCGCCTTCGCAATTTCAACGGCAAGAAGCCTTGCCAAGGTGCTCTTACCCACACCGCCTTTTTGAGAGATCAACGAGATGATCATGCCTGCCTCCATTATTTTTTCGTAGAATGCTGAATTCGGTGTAATCTAGCAAGCTAGAATTGTTATTTCTTAGGATACTAGGTATTACCGTTCCTAGATTGCTAGGATTTCGCACTTGAATGTCTTATGGCTTCCCGCGCTTCTCGGCATGTTTTCGGCAGAACCCGATGAAAGCTTTCGTTGGATTGCGTGGTGGCTCCACATCGTATTCGTGCATCCACTGCCTCCATTCTTGCTCCAACACACACACATCCCATCCAGGCGCAACCGTCCGAGCGTCATGATAGGCGTCAGGGTCTAGACGTATCTTTGACAGGGCAGGGGAGATAACTGGCTCAGCAGTGCGGCGGTTGGTGAAAGTCACCATGTCGTCTTCAAAGCTCAGCGCGTAGTCTGGCATATGATCAAACTCATTGTCTTCTTGGACAATTTTTTGAACAAGCCTGCGGAACTCCTTCATCGTCGAAGCCGATCCACATTTCTCTTGCAACCTCGGCAAACCGATTTTCCAAGACAACTTCATGCCGCAATGCTTGCGCCCAAGCTCGTAGATGCGCCTCTCTAGAGGTTTTCGCAAACGGAAGTAATCGCGGTGCAGCGTCAGTACCTCCTTGTGCTGTATCGCGTTGAACACCCAATCAGACAGTTTGATCTCCACTTCCTGCATTCGTCCTTCGCGGGTCTCACGAACAATGCGGAAGTGATCAATAAGGCCAAAACCGTCCATAACCTCGGTATCACCTGTCGTGATATTGGTGGTGATTACGGTGCCCTTCAGGCACTCAAACGCGGCATGAAGCTGTTCATAACCACGACCATCCTTGCCTCTGTTGGTGGCTGAAAGCAGGTCATACGCCTTGAAACGGACTGTCTGGCTCACTTCACGCTCTTCATTCAGCGCTGCCATGATCTGGGAAATACAAAATATCAGAACATCCCTGTCATGAACCGTCGCCAACCCTTTGACCTAAGGCGTGATTTCTACAAAGTTCTTGCCACTCTCATACCGCCGCACCCTTCGATCCGGCTTTGTTGAGATCGAGAAAATCGGATGCTCCATAGATGCCATGTCACCCTTCGGTGCCGCATCGAAGATGTCACAGACGAAGAAATCACCCTACTGCATCCTGTCCGGCAGAAGGGGGGAGCGGTCTTTTGTGATATCAAAATATATGTGAAACGTAAATCCTAATCAGTTTGAACCAAAGCCTTAAAATTGTTACTAACATCGTCAGCGATTTAGGGGTACCATGTGTTAATAATAATGTTCATAGATATAAGAAAGCCATGAGCTCTTTTGTATCGCCGTTTTTTACCATCAGTGGGCGCCACTTCAAAAATTTATGAGATATTTGAGTGAAATTGCAAAACAATCAAACTGAGAAACGTCTTGGTAACGAAAAAGCAACATGCCGGTTTGCGACTGCACTCGGGCATTGTCTGCGTTCGACAGATACAATTCTTCTTTCGGGAGAATTAGGTACAGGAAAAACTTTTTTTGCAAGAGCGCTTATTCAGTCGATTTTGGTGCAACCAGAAGAGGTACCTTCGCCAACCTTTACCCTCGTTCAGACATATAAAACTAAATTAGGCGATCTATGGCATAGTGATCTTTATCGAATTGCACAGATTGAAGAAATTGAAGAACTTGGTTTGATTGATGCTTTTGCTCATTCAATTTGTGTTGTCGAATGGCCGGATCGTTTAGGACCACTGATGCCTGAAGAGGCCTTAAAAATTGAATTTAAGATGCTGACGAATAAAGCTTTAGCGCGTAATGTCATACTGACATGGACAGATGCAAAATGGACTCAAACGGTGACAAAAATTATGTCAGGACTATCAAGTGGATAATCGTACCGCGACCAAAGAGCAATTCTTGAACCGAATTGGATGGGCTAGAGCATTAAGGTATACTTTGGTCGGAGATGCATCTAATCGAAGATATGAGCGTTTAAGGAAAGAAGAAACAGGGGAATGTGCAATTCTTATGGATGCACCCCCGGATAAGGAAAGAAATGTAAAGCACTTCACGTTCGCAGCGCAACACCTCTTGGCATTAGGTCTAAGTGCACCACAAATCTTCGCAGAAGATTGCGAACAAGGATTCTTATTGCTTGAAGATCTTGGAAATGATTTATTTTCAAAGTTTCTGCAACAACAACCTGCAATGCAAAGCCAACTATATAAAGCAGCTGCAGATGCACTTATCGTTTTGCACAATACCCCGCCACCGGAACTTCTGGTTTATGATCCTGAGTTAATGGTAAATTTAGCTGCATTAGCCTTCACCGAATATCGTGTGGCAATATGCGGCAACTGTTCAACGTCAATTGTTGATAAATTCAAGATGGGTTTCAAACCATTTCTGGAAGAATATACGAGTGGTCAAGAAGTCATGATTTTGCGCGACTACCATGCTGAGAATTTATTATGGTTGCCCAAAAGAGAAGGTGTTGCAAGAGTTGGTATGTTGGATTTTCAAGATGCGATGCGAGGTCATCCTGCCTATGACCTTGTCTCACTTCTTCAGGATGCGCGTCGCAATGTGCCGCAGTACATCGAAAAAGAAACTATTGATTCTTACATTTTAGAAACATCCATCGGGGATGATTTTCGGCAGGCATATATCTTACTCGGAATACAGCGAAACTTACGAATCTTGGGTATTTTTGCTCGACTTTCAACACACTATTTTAAACAACAGTACGTTAATATGATCCCGCGCGTATGGTCATATCTCCTACGCGATTTAGAAAACTCTGAACTAGCGGATTTTTCATCCTTTATTCTTAGCGAGCTTCCAGAACCGCATTCTCAGGCGCTTCAACGTTTACGAAAGGAATGAGTTTTCCCGCTATGATCTTTGCCGCTGGCTTTGGCACTCGAATGGGGGAACTCACTGAACGGTTACCAAAACCACTTATAGAGGTGGCGGGCAAACCGTTATTGAATTACGCAATTGATGTTTTATTGGAAGCCGATATAAACTCAATTGTGGTTAATGCTCATTATCACTCTGAACAAATTAAACGGCACCTCGCCTCTTCTAACATCAAGGTATCTCTTGAATATCCGCATATTCTTGATACAGGGGGTGGTTTAAAGGCCGCTCTGCCAAAACTCGCTGCAAATACAGTCATTACACAAAATGCAGATATAATTTGGGTTGGACCTAATCCAGTAAAGACTTTGATTGCTGCGTGGTATCCAGAACGAATGGATTCTTTGATGATGTGTATTCCGATGGAAAAAGCGCGCACTCGGAAAGAAGCAGGTGATTATTCAATCGCGAAAGACGGGCACGTTATTCAAGGGCGTGATTATATTTTTTCTGGTTTGCAAATTATGAAGACTGATTGTTTGTACGAGATAAAGAAAAATTCTTTCTCGCTAAAGGTGATGTGGGATAAAATGGTAATGGCGAAGCGTTTATTTGCTTTAAAATACCAGGGTATTTGGTGTGATGTCGGTTATCCTGAAGGCATTGAGATTGCCGAAGCAACATTGATAGATAATCATAATGTTTAAACTCACTCGACAACCACGTTTGTTTGCTCAGCATCCGGGTATTGATTTCCCTAAAGCGTTGGTGAGAGGTTTGCATGATCGCTTAAAAGGCAAACCACCAGAAGAAATGGCGCGCGTTCATCTCGTTGTCAACACACGTAGAATGGAACGTCGAATACGAGAAATTTTTGAGAAAGGGGCACCAAGTCTCTTGCCAAAAATCTCGCTTATTTCGAATTTAGATATTCTGGGTGCTCAAATTGATATTGCACCCTCTATTCATCCTTTAAGGCGAAGGCTGCAAGTTGTCCAGTTGGTTCGACGTCTCTTGGAGAGGCAGCCTGATCTCGCAGCGCGCTCTGCGCTGTTTGATCTCTCGGACAGCTTATCTGGACTATTTGAGGAAATGGAGGAAGAGGGCGTTTCACCGGATGCGATCTCAGATTTAGACATTTCCCAGCAGTCCATTCATTGGGATCGTACAAAGAAGTTCATTGAAATTACACGTGAGTTTCTTGACGCTGATAATCACGGTTTAAGCCATCAAGCGAGGCAAAGATATATTGCAGAAGCTCTGGTGGATCGATGGAGTGTTACTCCCCCTGATTATCCTATTCTGCTTGCTGGTTCTACTGGTTCACGTGGGATAGCAATGCTTTTGATGGAAGCTGTTTCTCGCTTGCCGCAAGGAGCAGTTATTGTGCCGGGTTTTGATTATGAAATGCCAGAAAGGGTTTGGCAGACTCTTTCTGAATCTCAGTCGGATGAAGATCATCCACAATTCCGGTATGCCAATCTCATTCATCGTCTGGGTATTCAGGTGAATGAAATTCGTCAATGGTATGTTGAAGAACCGCCAGTACAAAATCGTAACAAAGTGATGTCTTTAGCATTACGGCCTGCACCGGTTACTGATTCTTGGTTGGAAGAAGGATCACGGTTAAAAAATATTGAGGATGCGTTTGCTCGTGTAACGCTTATTGAGGCTTCCTCGCCTCGTGCGGAAGCGCTTGCTATCGCACTAAGGCTTCGTCAAGCAGCAGAAAATAATGAAAAAGCGGCATTGATTTCACCAGATGCAGAGCTCTCACGGCAAGTGGTTTCGGCCCTTGATCAATGGGACATTACACCGGATATCGGCGCTGGCCAGTTATTATATCTTACATCAGTCGGTCAATTTCTTCGTCAAATTGCCCGTCTTTTTCACAAGCAATTAAATAGTGAACGATTGCTGGCAATATTAAAGCATCCAATCACCTATCAAGGTGAAGGTCGCGGAACTCACTTACGTGCCACGCGTCATCTAGAGTTATTTTTGAGAAGAAAAGGTATCCCTTTTCCAACTAAAAAAAACATTGAAGATTATTGTGCGGATTATGATGGGCTTCCCAAAGACTGGAGCACATTGCTGATTCAAACGACCATTAATGCTAGGTGCCATCAAGAACTGCCGTTAAAGGAATGGGTTGACCGATTGATGGAATTCGTTGGGCTTCTTGCGAATCCAGATAAACTTACTGAAGAAAGTGTTTGGAAAGATCCAGCAGGAAGTGCAGCAAAGAAAGCAATAGAAGAACTTCGTCAATCAGCTGAATATGGTGGCACAATGTACGCTGTTGAATTTGCAGACCTTCTATACGCTGTTCTGTCAAGAGAGCAGGTGCGTTATTTTAATATTAGCCATCCAGACATTGCTATTTGGGGAACCCTTGAAGCCCGTGCACAAGGCTCTGACCTTCTAATCTTGGGAGGATTGAATGATGGAGTTTGGCCGAAGGCAATACCTCCTGATCCTTGGTTAAATCGACAAATGCGCGGAAATGCTGGCTTGTTAATGCCTGAACGAATTATTGGATTATCGGCACTGGACTTTCAACAAGCGGTGGCTGCAACAGAAGTCTTTTTAACACGGGCGATAAGGTCAAGTGACTCACAGACTGTTCCCTCTCGTTGGCTTAATCGACTATCTAATCTTCTCGCGGGTCTCCCAAGTCAAGGTGGGGAGATGGCGTTGGCGCAAATGCGTCAAAGAGGGAAAGTATGGCTTTCCTTTACGGATCAATTTGAAGAGGTAGTACCGCAAACGCCCGCTTCACGACCGTCTCCAAGTCCCCCTATCCATTCTCGACCACGTGAATTGTCAGTCACCGCCATAAAAACACTCATCCGTGATCCATATGCCATTTATGCCAAACGTGTATTAAGGTTGAGACCTCTGGAACCTCTTGTTCGTATGCCGGACCCTAGAGCAAGAGGTGTTGTTGTTCACAAGATTTTGGAAAGGTTTATTGATAAGGTTGATGACGGCGTAATCTCGTTAACTGAGGCAAATTTAATTTCTATCGCCAATCAACAACTTGCAAACAATGTAACTTGGCCTATTGCAAGATTATTGTGGTGCATTCGCATTGAGCGTTTCGCAAAGTGGTTTGTCGAAACTGAGGAAATTCGTCGTAGAAATACTATAAGAGTCGGTTCTGAAGTTAATGCCCGTGCTGAAATTAGTGAATTAGCCTTTATATTAAAGGCAAGAGCGGACAGGATTGATCGTACGTCAGATGGCGAATTAATTATTTATGACTACAAAACTGGCGCAGCTCCAACAGCACCTCAACAAGAAAAATTTGACAAGCAGCTAATCCTTGAAGCCGTAATGGCTGAACAAGGTGCTTTTGAAGGCATTCCTGCGGCTAAGGTAAAAAGTGCGATATTTGTCAGTTTAAATAATCCTCCGAAAGAAACGCCCGCACCATTATATAATGATCCGGCAGGAAAGATATGGAATGAGTTTATTGAATTAATGAAAAAATTCCTCGATCCGCAAACCGGATATACATCGCGTAGTCAGGTCGAAAAACAAAGCGATCAGGGTGATTATGATCATCTCGCAAGGTTTGGTGAGTGGGAACATACAATGAAACCGCAGTTGGAAATTTTCGAATGACACAATTACATCCGGCAGCAACTGCGCAGTTAAAAGCTTCTAATCCAAATGTGTCGACTTGGTTAGCCGCTAACGCGGGGTCTGGGAAAACGCGTGTCTTAACCGATCGTGTTGCTCGTTTGTTGCTGAACGGCGTCCAACCACAGAAAATCCTATGTCTTACGTATACCAAAGCTGCCGCCAATGAAATGCAAAATCGTTTATTCGCTAGATTGGGTGGATGGGCGATGCTTTCTGATGATGCATTACGTAGTGCACTTTCTGAACTTGGTGTTGACGATACGCTCGATATAAAGCGGTTGAAAAATGCCAGAACGCTATTTGCGCGAGCAGTTGAAACACCCGGAGGATTAAAGATTCAAACGGTTCACTCGTTTTGTGCGGCGGTGTTACGGCAATTTCCGCTTGAAGCAGGCGTAAGTCCGAATTTTGTCGAAATGGAAGAGCGTGCAACGAAGTTACTGCGTGCCGAAATTATAGAAAACCTAGCTGAGTCCAAAGATGCCTCTCTCGTCGCTCAAGTGGCGAGACATCCAGGTGGTGAAGATCTGGATCAGATTACAAGTGCAATTTCTGGTTATCGACAGAAATTCAATTTAAAGTTTTCCAAGCCTGACATATACCAATTGTTTGGTTTAAATGAAGACTTTAATTCGCAAGATATTGAAGTGAATTTGTTCCACGGTGATGAGAGAAAACTCTTGCATACGTTGATTGAAGTTATGTCAGAAGGTACCATCACCGATAAAAAAAATGCAGAAAAGTTAAGTAGTATTAGGGAGTTAAACATTGACGCGTGTCCAATTTTGGAGAGTGTTTTTTTGACTGGAGCACAGGCATCTGATCCATTCTCAGCAAAAATTGATAAGGTGCCGACAAAAAAGACGCTTGCTTTATTTCGTCATAATGAAGCCTTACGCAAGTTTATGCGACGCATAGAAGATGCACGTCAAAAACGGGTTGCTTTGCAATCCGCTGAAATGACATTTGATTTGCATCAGTTTGCTGGAGTGTTTTTAGTCGAATATGAAAAGCAAAAAATGCTGCGTGGTTGGTTGGATTTTGATGATCTCATATTTCGTTGTCAAATGCTCCTGAATGACCCAAATGTTTCACAGTGGGTATTGTTTCGGTTGGATGGTGGAATCAATCATATTTTAATTGATGAGGCCCAAGATACCAGTCCTGAGCAGTGGAACGTGATTGAAAGGCTCAGTGACGAATTTACCAGCGGACAAGGTGCACATGATGACCTTCAAAGGTCTATTTTTGTTGTGGGAGATAAAAAGCAGTCGATTTATTCCTTTCAGGGTGCTGACCCATCCGGTTTTGATAAGATGAAAAAGCATTTCCATGATCGGTTAAGTGCTTCAGGTCAATTGTTACAGGATTGCGCTTTAGAATATTCATTTCGGTCAGCTCCTGCAGTTCTTTCATTCATAGATGTGTTGTTTCAAGATAATACAAGCATAGAGTTTAAGGAACAGGCTCATAAAGCGTTTAAAGAACTTTTGCCTGGCCGTGTTGATATTTGGCCGTGTATTGAAGTGAATGATGAAAGAAAAGAAACGCAATGGTATGATCCGATTGATCATGTAGGAGAGAAACATCACACAGTGATGTTAGCGGAAGAAATAGCAAAGAATATAAAGGAAATGATCGACGGGCAAACGCTCATCCCAACGGATGATGGTGCTCGACCTGTCAATGCTGGTGATTTTTTGATCCTTGTACAACGCAGATCAGTGTTATTTTCTGAGATTATTCGTGCTTGCAAAGGTCAAGCCTTACCGATTGCTGGTGCTGATCGGCTGAAAGTTGGCATGGAATTGGCGGTGAAAGACATTGCAGCAGTCCTTTCTTTTCTTGCAATACCGGATGATAATCTATCTCTCGCTGCTGCATTACGCTCGCCGCTATTTGGTTTGAGTGAAAAAGATTTATTCGAAGTTGCTCACAAAAGACCTGATTATTCTTCTCTTTGGCAAGAACTAAAGAACAATGAGGATAAGTTTTCAAAGGTCGTGCATGTTTTGAAGGACTTGCGGGATAAAGTAGATTTTCTACGTCCTTACGATTTAATTGAGCGCTTACTGACGCGTCATCAAGGCAGAAAGAACTTGATTGGGCGCTTGGGGCAGGAAGCTGAAGACGGCATTAATGCACTATTGGCTCAGGCGTTAGCCTATGAACGCACAGAGATTCCCTCTCTAACAGGTTTCTTATTCTGGATGGAAACCGATGATCTTGAGATCAAGCGGCAAATTGATGGTGCTAGAAATATGGTTCGCGTCATGACAGTTCATGGCGCTAAGGGTCTCGAATCTCCTATTGTTATTTTGCCTGATACAAATAAGCGATCTTTTGGGAAAAGGGCGCCGCTCATTTTGATAGAAGATATTCCAGTGTGGCGTGTAGCAAAAACAGTTGCACCGGAAAATATACTGAATGCCATTGACAATGAGAATGATCGGGAGGAAGCAGAGCGGTTGAGATTACTATATGTTGCTGCGAGTAGAGCTGAGAAATGGCTGATTGTTGCCGCAGCTGGCGAACTGGATACCAAAGAAGAAAGGAGTTGGTATCAACAGCTAAAGAAAGCTATTTCTCAAACAGACGCCGTGAGGCATGATTTTTCCTTAGGAAATGGTTTGCGTCTTGAAAGCGGCGAGTGGTTAAATTTAGTGGCTATGAAAACAAAAGAGGAAATATCTTATTTTGAAAAGCTGCCAGAGTTTTTTTTTAACATAGCGCCTACTGTTGATTCAGAATCTGATAGACTGCTTCCATCTGGTCTTGGTGGCGAGAAGGCACTCTCAGGTGACTTGGGTATTGATAAACAGGATGCTATGGAGCACGGGACAAGTATTCACGCCTTGCTTGAGATCTTGCCGACTTTACCAAGGGAAAAATGGTATCAAGCTGCTAATCGTATTCTAAATTTGGACTCAGAAGAGGCGATGAATTTGTTGTTTTCTGAGGTCAGAGGCGTTCTTGAAAATCCAGATCTCATTGATTTATTTGGTAAGTCAACCTTTGCTGAGGTGCCGATAACTGCGGAATGTGGAGCAGCGCGATTATACGGTATTATTGATCGGTTGGTGGTGAAAAAGGAAAGTATTCTCGCGGTTGATTATAAAACTAATACGCAAATTCCCGGCTCGCCTGAACAGGTACCTAACGGGTTATTGAGACAAATGGCAGCTTACACACACGCATTATCACAGGTTTATCCAGATCGCTTGATTGAGACAGCAATTCTATGGACAAAGACGGCAACTTTGATGATGCTTCCGAAAAAGCTGGTATTGGAAGAAGGAAAGTGCGCCCCATATCTTGACGAAGTCTGGTCTGATTTATAAATCGAAATCTTAACAAAGTCGTAGGAGAAAAAAATGTCTACAATTTCCGTTACTGATGAGACTTTTGAGTCAGAAGTAAGACAGTCTGAAATCCCTGTTGTAGTAGATTTTTGGGCTGAGTGGTGTGGTCCTTGTAAGCAGATTGGACCGTCACTCGAAACACTTTCGGAAGAACTAGCCGGAAAGGTAAAAATTGCTAAAATAAATGTGGATGAGAATCAAAATTCTCCTACGGAAATAGGCGTACGGGGCATTCCAGCATTGTTTATATTTAAGAAAGGAAAAATCGTCACAAACCGATCAGGTGCGGCACCTTATGAGACCTTAAAAAAATGGATTGAAGACTCAATTTGACACTGCAAAGGAATTATCATTCAACCCATTTTGATGCGCAGCTTTTGCTCAGTTAATATTATGGTACAGTAGGTTATTATTTTAAACTTATGAAATTTTGAAACCAAGGTTCTGTAATGAGAACCCATTCTCTAGAGTTAACGCATTGGCAACAAGATCGTCGTGCTTTAATAGAGCACCGGGTGTTTTGGCGTGGCTGGATTAGATTAGCCGATTTAATGACAGTGATGGGCGTCAGTCGTGCGCAGGCATCAAAGGATATCAACAGTTATATCAACAACCATCCTAAGCATATTGAATACAATAAAACAACCAAGTGCTATGAAATGGGGTCTAGGTTTAGGGCACATTATACTTCATTGGATGCATCAAAATATCTTGAGGATCTTTTGTCGACTTCACGAGGATTATCGGTACCATCGGCAAACTGGATAGTTTATCAGCCTGACATATTGGCAACTTCTGTGCCTAGTCGTCGATTAAAGGCGATTGTTGTGAGAAATATACTTTTGGCTTGTGAACAAAAAAAGATTGTTTCGATTGAATATCAATCAATGTCTTCGCCGAATCCAAATGAGCGTTTAATTGCGCCGCATGCTGTGGGATATGATGGATTTCGTTGGCATACCCGTGCTTATTGCTTTAAGGACCACAATTTTAAAGATTTTGTTCTCGCGCGAATTCTTAAAAGTGAATTGAGAGAAAGATCTGGAATTGACTTTGCCTCGGATAAGGACTGGCATCAAACTGTTAATCTTCAGATTTCACCGCATCCAGATCTGTCTGATAGTCAAAAACGGATTGTGGAATTGGATTATGCAATGGCGAATGGTGTCGCACAAATTGAAGTACGAAAGTCGTTATTGTATTATAATCTAAAGCATCTTGGACTGGATGTTGATCCAATGACACGAAGTCCTCAAGATCAGCAGATCATTCTCAAGAATTCAGACGAAATATATAATGTTCTCAACAGAAAACCTCCATGAATTTTCTTCAACGAAGAGAATATACGAGAGGTTTGAACTTCAAAAACTAGTATACTATCGTTATTGAATTGATGCTAGAAACTGGAAAATTGTTGTCTTATTTGTGGTGAATGATATAGAGTCGTCTCATTGATAACAATACCACATCCCGATTGGTTTGAGCAGGGCCGTTT
>JAPORV010000303.1 GCA_026710055.1 Aestuariivita sp. | reverse complement strand
ATCGGGAAGCGCTGCAAAGGAGGTGCCCACACTCTTGAGCAACCCTGGCATTGATAGATGCTTTCGGAAGGACTGTTTCATGAATCTGCTCGCTTTTTATGATTGTTGCGAGCATTCTCACATATTCAACTCAAAAGTCACCGAAGAATTTTCTATCGATTTTTATAAGCAATTGAAATAATTGAATAAAAAAAATTAGCGGGAATTACTGTGTAATTGTCAATAGTGTTTTTCAGTGAAATAAAAAGGTATCTTTGATTTCCAGCATCTGCCCATGAGATAGAGATCTGGATAATTTTGTTGGAAGAATATACCTCTGAGAGTTCGTCATTTTTTCTTTTAACGATCAGGTCGGTCGGAAATAGTCTGATAGACGATAGAGTAATTTCAGTGACATTGGTTGCTTCAATATATTAATCAAGCAAATTCATACATTTACCAATACAATTCATAGCGGGTTACGGAATATCGTTTGACGCCGAAGTTTTACACTGAAGTGATTACTATTATTTGTAATAAAAAAAATCGATTTGAACATCATTTTTTTGTTGACATCTTGTGATAACTTACGCCAAGTTGCGTTTGTTGTGTGGCCAACTACAACATTTAGTGTTGCACGATTGATGTTGGATCCCGTTGGTTTTTTTGGGTCTCAGACATAATAATGTCTTTGAAAGAGAAACATAACGCAAAGATTGGCAAATTATGCGCGGTGTGAGTTGATAAGATAATCACTCAGCAAACGGCATAGATTGAATTATGAGAGACGAACATGAAATTCGAAAGAAACTTCACAACAGCCGGAAAAGACGTGTATGCGAGTTTGATGTTTACGACAACGACATCTGAAATTCGTAATCCAGATGGTTCATTGGTTTTTAAGTTAGCAGATATAGAAGTGCCGTCTAGTTGGAGCCAAGTGGCGGCAGATGTTATTGCACAAAAATATTTTCGCAAAGCAGGTGTTCCTCAAAAATTAAAACAGGTAGCAGAAAAAGATGTTCCCACATTCTTGCGGAGGTCTATTGCTGACTGTAGCAAAGATCAATTTGGCGGTGAGACATCCGCTAAACAGGTTTTTGATCGATTGGCGGGTACTTGGACTTATTGGGGCTGGAAGGGTGGATATTTCTCATCGGAGGAAGATGCAGCCACTTATTTTGATGAAATGCGGTTTATGTTGGCGACACAAAGGATGGCGCCGAATAGCCCACAGTGGTTTAATACCGGTTTATATTGGGCTTATGGAATAGATGGTCCGAGCCAAGGCCATTATTATGTCGACTACCAAACAGAAGAACTGACTAAATCAACCTCTGCATACGAGCATCCTCAGCCACATGCTTGTTTTATTCAATCTGTCGCAGACGATTTAGTTAATGAAGGCGGCATTATGGATTTGTGGGTAAGAGAAGCGCGTTTATTCAAATATGGATCTGGAACAGGAGCGAACTTTTCAAGCTTGCGTGGAAATGGTGAGCCGTTGTCGGGTGGCGGGGTATCATCCGGGTTGATGGGCTTTTTGCGCATCGGGGATCGAGCCGCTGGTGCGATTAAATCCGGCGGAACGACCCGACGCGCCGCCAAAATGGTTATTGTCGACGCAGATCATCCAGACATTGAAGACTTTGTAAATTGGAAAGTTGTTGAAGAGCAGAAAGTCGCTTCAATCGTTGTTGGTTCTAAGGTTTATGAACAAAAGCTAAATAGTCTTTTTGAAGCAATTAAAAACTGGGACGGTACGTCTTCTGATGCCCATGACCCTCAAAGAAATAAGTCATTGAAGGCGGCAATTCGTGCTGCGAAGGAGACGTTTATTTCTGAAACTTACATTAAAAGAGTTTTGGATTATGCCCGTCAAGGATTCACTTCGATAGAGTTTCCAACTTATAACACTGATTGGGATAGTAACGCTTACGAAACTGTTTCAGGTCAAAATTCTAATAATTCTATTCGGGTTACTGATGCATTTCTTCGTGCTGTTGAATCCAATGGTGAGTGGAATTTGATTAATCGGGTGGATGGAACAGTTACAAAAACACTGAAGGCACGTGAATTATGGGAGAAAGTAGGACATGCTGCCTGGGCTTGTGCTGATCCAGGTGTCCAATATCATGATACCATTAACGCTTGGCATACTTGTCCGGTAGATGGTCAGATTCGTGGCTCTAATCCTTGTTCTGAATATATGTTTTTGGATGATACCGCGTGCAATCTGGCTTCAATGAATTTGTTGGCTTTTCACAAGGATGGTGAATTTCAAGTAGAGGATTTTGTTCATGCGACAAAATTCTGTACGGTGGCATTAGAAATTTCCGTTATGATGGCTCAGTTTCCCTCACGGGAAATTGCTCAACTTTCATACGATTTCAGAACATTGGGTTTAGGGTACGCCAATATAGGTGGTTTGCTCATGACGATGGGGCTTGGTTATGATAGTGAGGAGGGTCGAGCGTTATGCAGCACACTAACGGCAATTATGACAGGCGTCGCTTATTCCACATCGGCCAATATGGCGGCAGAATTAGGTGCTTTCGAGGGATACGAACGAAACAAAGAGCATATGTTGCGTGTTATTCGCAATCATCGGGCGGCTGCTTATGGCAAAAAAGATAACTACGAAGATGTGAACGTCAAACCTGTACCAATTGAACATGCGCGTTGCCCAGATGATCGGTTAGGGAAGATTGCCATGTCTTCTTGGGACGAAGCGTTGGCACTCGGTGAAACTCATGGGTACCGGAATGCGCAAACAACCGTCATCGCGCCGACAGGGACGATTGGATTGGTGATGGATTGTGATACAACCGGAATTGAGCCAGACTTTGCTTTGGTTAAATTCAAAAAACTTGCAGGCGGTGGTTATTTTAAAATCATTAATCGTTCTGTTCCATCGGCGTTAGCAAAGCTTGGCTATTCAGAGGTTCAGATCGATGAAATAGTTGCATATGCTGCTGGCCGTGGAACAATTCTGGATGCGCCTGCGATCAATCCTACATCGCTGGCTGGTCATGGATTTGGGGCCAAGGAAATTTCAAAAATTGAAGCAGAGTTACCAAGTACATTTGACATTCGATTTGTTTTTAATCAATTCACGTTGGGTGCTGAGTTTTGCAGCGGTGTTCTGGGAATTCCGGCTGAAGCACTAAATCAGCCAAGCTTTGTTCTGCTTGAACACTTAGGCTATAGTAAAAAAGATATTGATAACGCAAATAATTACGTTTGCGGAACGATGACTCTTGAAGGATCACCTCACTTAAAAAAAGAACATTATTATATTTTTGATTGTGCCAATCCGTGTGGAAAACTTGGTAAACGATATCTTTCGGTAGATAGTCATATCAAAATGATGGCGGGTGCGCAGAGCTTCATTTCTGGGGCTATTTCAAAAACAATCAATATGCCGAATGATGCAACTATAGAAGATTGTCAGAAGGCTTACGAACTTTCCTGGGCGTTAGGTGTCAAATCAAATGCTCTTTATCGTGATGGCTCAAAGCTGTCGCAGCCACTTTCTTCATCACTTATTGATGATGATAATATGTTAACTGACATCACTTCGACTGATTCTCAAAGCGATAAAGTAACGGTAGCGGCTCAGAGAGTTATTGAGAAAATCATCATTAAAGAGGTCAGTAATCGACGTCGTCAGAAAATGCCACATCGTCGTAAGGGATATACTCAAAAGGCTATTGTTGGCGGACATAAGGTTTATCTTCGTACAGGCGAATATCAAGACGGAACACTTGGCGAGATTTTTCTTGATATGCATAAAGAAGGTGCGGGGTTCAGAGCGATGATGAATAACTTTGCTATTGCAATTTCTGTTGCTTTGCAGTATGGTGTACCATTAGAGGAATTTGTTGATGCTTTTACCTTTACCAAGTTTGAGCCGTCCGGACTTGTACAAGGCAATGATTCAATAAAAAATGCTACTTCAATATTGGATTATGTCTTTCGTGAACTAGCCGTTTCTTATCTTGATCGAACTGATCTTGCTCATGTTAAACCAGAAGGATCGGTTTTTGATCATTCGAGCAATCATTTTGATGAGGAACCAGCAAAAAATATCGAGTCTACCGATACATCTTCTCGTTCGATTGAAGTCTTGAAACAAATCAGTTCGACAGGATATTTGCGGAATCGTTTACCGCATGAATTGGCGGTGTTTAAAGATGATTGGGATTCAGGTACAAAAACGACAGATCTGATGAAAAATGAAGCGGCTGTTTTTCAATCTGATGCGTCTCATTCTATATCATTGAACGCAAATAATGATACTGAGTTAAGCAGCAGAGTTAATGAGCGGACAAAAGCGAAATTGCAAGGCTACGAAGGTGATCCTTGTGGGGAGTGCGGTAATTATACACTTGTGCGGAATGGGACATGCCTTAAGTGCAATACTTGCGGTGCGACAAGCGGTTGTAGTTAAGTTAAATGTAGGTTTTACTCTTTTTTACGATATTTTGTAATTAGCGTTGTTTGATTGTTAGTCGAATTGGTTACAATCATAACATGAAAAACAATAGGACTTGGACATTAAGCCCTGTTTTTTGTTTCGAGTGCTTTAATCATCACGCTAAAGTCTTTTCCCCGACCATCTTGATTTTCAACAAGATCTTGATAGAGATTTAGCGCTAGTTTACCTATCGGTGTGTCTGCATTTACTAACTCAGCGGCTTGTTGACTAAGTCCTAAATCTTTGAGCATTAACTCTGCGGCAAAACCCGGTATATAGTTATTATCTGCAGGTGATTTGGGTCCAACTCCAGACACAGGGCAGTAAGTATTCATTGACCAACTGTAACCAGATGAAGTTGATACAACATCAAATAATTTTTGACATTCTAGTCCAAGACGATCAGCCAAAACAAGTGCTTCACAGGTTACAATCATTGTGGCTCCCAAAATCATATTGTTACAAATCTTGGCAACTTGCCCTGATCCGGAAGGCCCGCAATGTACAGCTTTTTGTCCCATGATTTTAAAGAGTGATTGAACTCTGCGGAAAGCCTCCGCTGAGCCGCCGACCATAAATGTTAATGTACCAGATTCAGCACCGGTTACGCCACCGGAAACCGGTGCATCAATGGGAAGTAGGCCGGCATCTTCGGCAGTTTGCGCAACTGTTCTAGAGCTCTCAACATCAACAGTGGAGCAGTCAACAAAGCACGTACCTGTTTTCATTACCGGGATTATCTCTTTAGCGATGGAGCGTAGTGCTTCGCCGTTCGGTAGCATGGTAATGACAATTTCTGCATTGCGAGCTACTGATATTGGGTCTTGACACATTCGTACACCTTCGACATGAACTTTCGCGGTATCAAATCCACTCAAGATGTGACCATGCTTACATAGGTTGCTTGCCATTGGCCTCCCCATATTGCCAAGTCCAATGAATCCAATTTTCATTTGTTTTCCTCTATTTTAGTTTAAGCTTATTGGAACCAAGTGGGAGGAGCATGTTTGATACTGCTATAGTGGGTACTTGACCATTGGCATATTTCCACTTTGGATTTCGATCTTTATCAATGATTTGGGCACGAATACCTTCCATTAAGTCGCCATGTTCCAAAGAGCGAAAGGTAAAGCGGAATTCTAATTCAAGCGCCTTTTGAATGGTTAGAGAAGAAGTTCTTAACCGATGGACAATTTCGATGGTACAAGCGCATGATAATGGAGAAGCTCGATCGATTGAGTCCTTTGCGATTGATGCAACTTCAGAATTGCTCGCATGAAGAGAGTTCATAATGTCAAGAAGAGCTTCTCCATCAAATAGCACATTAATCTCATCTTGTATATTTTCGAGATAACCCTTCGGCGGTGTTTTAAAAAAATCATCAATTACCTCAACACTCCCATTTGCAATTAACTGTTCGGTGAGCGCAGGCCAGAATTCTCTGGGAATAAAAGTATCAGCAAAACCAGCATATATTGCATCTGTTGGTCCCATGCGCCATCCTGTCATTCCGAGAAACTCACCTAAGCGTCCTGGTGCGAGCGTTAACATAAGCGACCCGCCCACATCTGGTACCAATCCAATGGTGCATTCAGGCATTGAAATTTGACTTTGTTCGCATACGATTCGATGTGTCCCGTGGCACCCTAGTCCGACGCCCCCGCCCATCGTAAAGCCTTGCATTAAACTAATGATAGGCTTGGGGTATTCAAATATTTTTGCATTTAAGCGATATTCGTCCCGCCAGAATGCCTGTGCATAAGCAAAGTTACCTTTCATTCCTTCGGAATAAATTTCCGAAATGTCACCGCCAGCACAAAAGGCTCTATCACCTTCGGCGTCAATCAAGATGATATTGACTTCATCCTCCTCCCTCCAACGATCAAGCGCCTTTTCAATTAAAAGGCACATATCGTAAGTCAACGCATTTAAGGCGTTCGGTCGCTTAAGTGTAATTCTTCCGGTAGAATTCTCTACACGAATGTCAATATCTCTCATTGGTATTCATCTATTAAATACCGAGCGACAATTATGCGCATAACTTCGTTTGTTCCTTCAAGAATTTGATGCACCCGAAGATCACGGACAAGTTTTTCTATTCCATAATCTGACAGATAACCATATCCGCCATGTAACTGGAGGCATTGATCGGCAACCCGTGAACCGATTTCTGTCACAAACTTTTTTGCCATTGCACAGTATTTGGTTGCGTCGTGCGCGTCACAATCAAGTTTCCATGCAGCTTGTCGGAGAAAAGTCCGTGCTGCTTGAAGTTCAATCTCCATATCGGCAAGTCGAAATTGTAATCCCTGAAATTGATTAATCGGTTTACCGAATGCTTTTCGTTGGGACATATAAGCAAGTGTCTTTGACATGGCTGATTGTGCGGCGCCAAGCGAACATGCTGCAATATTGAGTCGACCGCCATCTAAGCCAATCATTGCATATTTAAACCCGTCGTTTTCGTTACCAATAAGATTTGATGCGGGAATTCTACAGTTATCAAATTGTACTTGTGCGGTTGGCTGTGAGCGCCACCCCATTTTGTTTTCTAGTCCTCCGAATGATAATCCGCATGAATTATTTTCAACATATACAGCTGAGATTCCGCGTGATTCTTGATCGCCGGTACGTGCCATAACGATGTAAGCATCGGAGTATCCTGCACCTGAGATAAAGGCTTTAGTTCCGTTTAAGATAAATCCATCATTGGTGCGATCTGCTCTAGTTTTGAGAGCTGCGGCGTCAGAACCTGAGTTTGGTTCGGTTAAACAATATGACATAAATGTTTTGAGGCTAATGACATCTGACAATACGTCCGACTTAAGTTCGTCATTTGCAAATGTGTCTAACATCTTTGCACACATATTGTGGATGGACAGAAATGCAGCAACTGATGGGCAAGCCATTGAGAGTGCCTCAAATACTATTGATGCATCAAGCCGTGATAATCCCGTACCCCCTGATTCTTCACTGACGTAGAGGCCACCAAATCCTAGTTCTCCGACCATTGACCATAGTTCTTTGGGAATAGTGCCTAACTCTTCCCATTCGTATGCGTACGGGGCGATGTGTTCTTGGCCGAAATCATAGGCCATATCAAACATCGCAATTTGAGCGTCATTCAAGTCAAAGTCCATAAATGATTTCTCCGTTCCAGAAATGACGGCAGATAAGGTCAATGACGTATATTTTGGAGATTATATATTTGAGTAAACAAATTACCATATATAGAAACTGATAAGCAAATTACTGATTATTCATACCATTTATAGTATTTGTTATTAAATATATAAGCCCCATATTTTTGTTCTACGTCATTAGCCAAAAGTGACGTGAGTTTGGAATAAACAATGAGCCAAAGTACGGAATATTTTTGAAAAAATAAAGCCAATGGTTAATTTATATCCCTAAACAACCATGTAGTGTTAATTTGTTAACATTATTGATAGGTTCATTGAGAATAAAATCTTCATTAACTCAATAAGGATGGTGTGTCTTCAATTTGATAAATTGCGAATATAGATCAATCGTGCAGTATATAAAAACTTTTTAATTTATGACATGATTTTAGGTATGGAGTAAACATGCTTTATGTTTTATTTTGATCAATGCTGATATATAGCGGTATGGTAAGGTTTTATAACTTTGTTACTATTGTAAGAGTTTGGCGACAGTAGGCTTTTGTTTAAAATTGAATATTTGTGATTACACAAACCGATAAAGAAAAGATTGATAATAATCTCAGACTTGAGGTAATAAATTTTTGACCGATTGCAGAAGCTAAAATTGACTTGCGTCCTCTAATAGTTTTCATTGGATCAAGCTAGACCGAAAAGCCTTATCTGGCAATACCGACTTATGAATTACCTTGGGTTTTTGGTGGCGAAATAATTTTAGGAAAAAGGTATTATTTTGGAGCATCTCGGCACTTAATCAATTTAGTTGTGAATGATTTTTTTTAAAATATTGTTAACGAAATATTTGAAATTGTTTGTTCAATCAAAATTGATTAACCGTAAACTCTTATTGCGTGTAGTTATCCAAAAAATTTCGTTTAGACATCAATAATCTAATAGATTCCGGTCCGCTATTAGGTATTGTATTTATAGTCGAGGATGAATCTGAAGTGATTCCGTCAGCAATCGACTATCGCTTGTGAGTAGGAAATTTATACTGTAAAGAAACTCATTTAAGACTCAGAAGCAAGATATGAAACGTATGATTTTTTAAGGAAAATGAAATGAGCAATACCGATAGTTTCATTGAAGAAGTTTCGGAAGAAGTTCGCAGAGACAGATTATTTAGATTTTTTCGCAAATACGGTTGGATTGCGATTTTGGCTGTGTTGGGCATTGTTGGCGGGACAGCTTGGTCTGAATGGCGCGCATCGCAGGAAAGATTTGCAGCTCGTGAACTCGGTGATTTGCTCATTTCTTCTGTAGAAAAAGATGCAATCGTTGATCGAATAGAATCATTAAAGGCTATTTCGGCATCAAAGTCAGGAGGACAGGCAATTCGTGATTTTTTGCTTGCGGCTGAGCAGGTGAGGGCAGGACAAATTTCAGAAGCATTGGAAACGTTGGATGCTATTTCATCAGATGGTGATTTACCCGAAATTTATCGCGATATAGCTTCTTTCAAAGCGTTGGTTTTGCCAGTCGATCACCTATCTATTGAAGAAAGGCGTTTATCTTTTGACTCGCTGGGACAATCGGGTGGAATATTACAATTATTGGCAATAGAGCAATTGGCATATATTGATATTGAAATAGGAGATACAGCGGCAGCTGTTGAGAAATTAAGAACTCTTTACAGAAACGTTGATACAGGTGCAAATTTGAGGCAACGCGCCCGTCAGGCAATTATTGCTCTAGGTGAAACGGTTGATCAACAACTGACTTCCGAGTAATTGGAACATTTCGTTATGCTACCAAAGCTTGATCATCCTGTCTTGGTGAAACTTGTAACGTTTCGTGAGGCACTGAATTTGCAGTGGATAAAGCCTATTCTCATTATTTTTGGATGTAGTCTTTTGATGTCCGCGTGTAGTGAACGCGAAGAGATTTTACTTGGAAAACGCTATGATATTCGATCGGATGTTGTTTCGACTTCGGCAGAGGCCCAAGAGAATACTTCTAAAGAAATTCGATTACCGCAACAGATAAATAATGCCAGCTGGCCGCAAGCCTTTGGCACTCCGGCTTTTCGGACAGATCATCCGGCCCTCTCCCCAACTGTTTCTTTGCGCTGGAGCACCAATATAGGTGCGGGAGATAGTCGAAAACAACGTATTGTTGCTAATCCAGTTGTTGGTGGTGGTCTAATATATACATTAGACTCTGACGCTCTATTAAGTTCTGTATCAAGCACTGGTCAAGTATTATGGAGCCGCGATTTGCGCCCTATACGAGATTCAAGAGGTGATGCGACAGGTGGCGGATTGGCGTATTCGAATGAAGTTTTGTATGTGACTCTTGGGTATGGAGAAGTTTCTGCATTAGATGCCAAAACTGGAGAATTAATCTGGCGACAGAAATTAAATGCGACAGGCTCCGGCAGTCCGTTAGTCTCTGACGGTCTTGTATATGTGGTTGCTGGTGATGATACAGCATGGGCTATTCAGGCAGATAACGGGAGAATTGCCTGGCAGATTTCCGCTACACCATCTATATCGAACATTCTTGGTTCTCCTGCACCAGTAAGAGCTGGTCGCTCTGTCGTTTTTGCTTTTGGTGCTGGCGATTTGGTGGCGGCGTTCCCTCGTTCGGGCTTGCGAAGATGGGCAGCTTCACTTTTGACATCACAACGTGGTCGGGCTTTATCAAGAATTTCTGATATAACGGGTAGTCCCGTCGTTGTTGGCGATCGGATTTTTGCGGGGAATCATTCTGGTCAAATTGTTGCATTTGATGCTGATAATGGTGAGCGAATTTGGACTGTTCGTAGAGGTGCTTTAGATTCGTTATGGCCAGCTGGTGATAGCGTTTTCGTGATTACTGACCGGAATGAATTAATGCGTCTTCAAGCCACAACAGGTGAGAAAATTTGGGAATTCGAATTACCCGATTTTGTATCAGATCGTCCGAATCGCCGTGATAAAATCTATGCAAATCATGGTCCAGTACTTGCGGGGGGGAGATTAATCGTGACATCGAGTGATGGCTTAATCCGTTTTTTTTCCCCTCAGGATGGAAGATTACTTTCTACTGTCAATATTCCAAATGGAGCGACAACTGCGCCAGTTGTTGCGAATAATACACTTTATGTTGTGTCTACAAATGGACAGCTTCACGCATTTCGTTAATGCTTTGGTTGTTTCAGCAAATCTATAACTCTCCTTACTATAGTTGAGCTCTTCTCAATGGGTTTCAAGTTGGTCATAGTAGGTCGTCCTAATGTGGGAAAATCTACGTTATTCAATCGGTTAATTGGAAAACGTATCGCATTGGTTGATGATCAACCGGGGGTTACACGGGATTTGCGTGAAGGCGAAGCTAGATATGGGGACTTGAAATTCACTGTTGTTGATACTGCAGGCTTTGAATTTGTCAACGAGCATAGTTTTTCGAATCACATTCGGCGTTTAACGGCTTCGGCAATAAAGAAAGCGGATGTGATTTTATTTTTGATTGATGCGCGTGTTGGCGTGACGCCATTTGATGAAGAGATTGCTAATTTACTCCGAAAGCGCGCTATTTCAACAATTCTGGGCGCAAATAAGGCAGAGAGTGCGGTTGCAGACCACGGTGTATTAGATGCTTACAGACTTGGGCTGGGGGAGCCAATCAGATTGTCAGCTGAGCATGGGCTTGGTTTATCTGAGTTATTCAACTGTCTTCAAACGTTTGCAAGAGAGCTTAATAAAGGAGCTAATTCAACTTTATCACAAGTGGGTGTGACGGTTGATGACGAAAATGATCAACTGAATAGTCAATATGGGAGTAATAACAGACCAATACAGGTTTCAATTGTCGGTAGACCAAATGCTGGAAAATCGACTTTATTTAATGCAATATTGGGTGAGGAACGACAATTGACTGGGCCAGAAGCGGGAATTACGCGCGACGCTATCTCCATTACTGTTGATTGGGCAGCTAAAGATAGGGCTGCAACTCCCATGCGAATTTTTGATACAGCGGGAATGCGTAAAAAAGCTAAAGTACATGAGAAATTGGAGAAGTTATCGGTTTCTGATGGTTTGAGAGCCATAAAGTTTTCTGAGATCATTATTGTTTTGCTGGACGCCACAATTTCTTTTGAGCAACAAGATCTTCGCATTGCTGATTTAGCCCAGCGTGAAGGGAGAGCTGTTGTTATTGCGGTAAATAAGTGGGATATCGTCAAACGAAAGCAAAGTCACTATCAGAACTTGCATGAGGCCTGTGAGCGTTTATTGCCTCAACTACGAGGTGTGCCGCTTGTTCCGATCTCAGCAAGAACTAGGTATGGATTAACTAAACTTCACGAGTCTATTTTGGGCATTTATGAGCTATGGAATTGGCGTGCTGGCACTGCTGAATTAAATCGTTGGTTAGCTTGTATGTTGGAAGCGCACCCACCGCCCGCACCGAGAGGAAAACGAATAAAAATGCGTTATATGACTCAGATCAAAACACGACCGCCAGAGTTCGTTGTTATGTGTTCTGCACCAAGTCAAGTTCCAGATAGTTACAACCGTTACTTGATCAATGGTTTGCGAGTGGATTTTGGTTTAATGGGTGTACCACTCCGCCTTATACTGCGAGATCAGGGGGGTAGAAATCCCTTCAAGGGTCGAAAAAATAAATTAAAGTCATCAAAGTTAAAAAAACATCTACAAAAATAGAGTTTTTGTTATATTGTTTTGAGAGGGCTTAAGAAAACAGATTTTAACCAGCCGCATAATTTTAGGGCAGTTGGATTAATTATTCTTTTTATCTATGCGTGATAAGTTACCACATTATAGATATGTCGAAGTATACCATTTTTATGCCGTTGGTTAGAATCCCGTGTCATTGTCGCTTTGGTAAATTATCAAAATCGAAAGAAGATTAAGTATTCAAATCTCTAATGTTTCTTTTCAAGTAATCACCTAGTGGTTAGTTAAAAACAAAAGATTCCATTCGTTGTCGAATCATGGTATTATCCTGCGACCGCGGTTACGCGGCCCGCGAAAACGGGAGACAGGCGAATGGGCAGGAAATCGACAAGGCAGGAGATCGATCTTTCGAACGAGGAACGCGAGCGCCTCGAAGACGTCATCAGCAACCCGCGGAGCCTTCAGAAGCAT
>JAPORV010000281.1 GCA_026710055.1 Aestuariivita sp. | reverse complement strand
CGATCAAAACAGATAACAGCCCCTGACAAAACGCCTGAAATCACGTCTTTGTGAAAAAAATGTGTAAACATGTGACAACCGCACCCGTTCAGACCCCGCACCACGCATGATAACTCCAACGTATAATAAAAACTAATAGTTTAAAACGCGTCAATTCATCGTCATTTCAGCCTGTTTTGGGCATTCCAGATCGGACTCACGAGAAAAGAACGGGCAATTTGGTGCTGCTTGATTGCTAAGATTTAGGGGTTAACTTGATTTGAATATGAAATTATCCCAATGTTGGGGTGTCATTCTGGAGTAACATTCTAGAACATAATCGACCTTTCTGTTGACCTTAGAGGTATTCTGATCACAGGATTATCGGAAAGTGATTATCAACAATGTGGTTATTCTTGAGACTTGATAATTAAGCAAATTTTCTCTATTGAGAAATGTCATCTTCATCTTTTATGTGAGGCGTTTATGTTTAAGGAATTTGTTGCGTATATGCTGAAAATACCTAAAATGTTGCACGCAGTCTTCATTAACAGGGATTATTAAAATAAACAAATTACCACATATAGAAAGTAATTAGCAAATTTCTGGTTTTTTACATCACTTAGATAGTAGTTGTTTATTTTTTTAAGTATACAAGTCCCTTTTAATGACGTGACTAAGAGGAACGACAATCCTCTGTATGAGATATTATCGAAGATTTATGTCAACAATGACGCTGGTACAGTAATTTTTATGCAAAAGTTCTGTAAATATATCCGTTTATTATTTTTGATTATGCACGTTACTGCATTTTTTTTTGCTATAACTGGTTGTAATGGACTATTTGAGACTTCGAACAAGACTGAAGCTATTGTCCGTGACCATGTTCAAGAAAATATTATCATTGCGCCATGTTTGGAAGGTGTTTCATTGGACTGCGTTGATGGAAGCCCTAAAAATATCAATTATAGCGTGGAAAAAGATTTTGAAGAAAGCCCTTCATCAAGTCGTAACTCTGAAAACAAGACGACAGAAACGCAAATTGTTCAATTGGAGTTAACGCTAGAGAATGCAGTAGCACGCGCACTGCAATTTAACCGAGGACTTTTAAACCGCCGTCTCGACCGTGAAGCAGAAAAACTTTCCTTAGAGCTCGCTGAAGAAAAATGGCAACCTCGTTACTTTATATCGCCATCATTGGACGCAACGAGCGATGAACAAACAGTAAGAATTACATCAAGGGCGGAGCTCGACATTCCGACGGGCGGTACGGTTTCTGTCGGTTTTCCAGTGACTACGACGCTCAACGCGGGGCGTACTGGTCCGAGGAGAATAACACTTAATTTTTCTCACCCATTATTTCGACGTGCTGGGCGAGAAATTGCAACAGCACAAATTCGACGGGAACGGATTTCAGAAAAGATAAGTATCCTTTCGTTGCGTGACACAGTGGCAAATTTGGTGGTTACTGTCGAACAAGGATATCGCTCCTTAATCGCTGCACAACAACAAGTAGAGATTGCTGAAGCAGCAGTGAAACGTGCTCGCGATCAGTATAGTTTAACACAAACCCTTATTGATGCCGGTCGCAGAGCACGACGCGAATTAATTCGATCACAAGCGACGCTTGCCAATCGAGATCTTGCTCTTGCGCGAGCTCGCACCCGATTTGAGGTAGCAAATTTTAACTTTGTTAGCGTCCTAGGGTTAGACGCAAAAGTCCGCATTCGTCCACTAGATAGTCTGCAAGATTTAAGAGAAATCCAAGCTGAAAATGTAAACATCCCGACACTTAATCAAGTACTACAAAAACGAACAGACTTCCAAACGGCTCAACTCCAACTGACGCTTGCAAGGATGAGTCTTGACTTAGCAGAAAATAATCTACTGCCTAGTGTTTCAATGACAATAGGGGTAAGTCGAGATCTTTCTCTTGAGCGTGGATCATCAAATACCTCTGTAGGGTTTAATGCAAATATTCCTCTTAATGATCGACAACCAGAACTCCAGCATCTAAGCGCGCGTAATGCTCTCAAGAAAGCTGAAGGAAATCTTTCCGACTTGCACCAGTCAATTGAAGTTAATTTAAGTCAGGCCTCTAACGGGTTTGAAGAAAGTCTTGTGGTGATTGAACTTGCAAAAAATGCGCGTGAACTTGCGGAAGAAAATCTTGATATTGAACGGCAGAAATTTGATCAGGGGTTGTCATCAGCATTCGAAGTTTCCGCGATTGGCGATGAACTCGTACAGGCAGAGCGGGCAGAAATTGATGCTATTAGTGCCTACCTTGATGCAGTAATCCAACTTGATCGAGCGACAGGTCAGATACTCGAACGTCGCGGAATTCAATTAGATTTTGTAGTACCATGAAAACTCTTTCTTACAGTGACTCCCAAATATATTGGGCGCTTTTTGAGTGTCTTTCTGATGGCGTAATTATAATCGACTTCAATGGCATTATTAAATTCGCTAACTCCGATTTTTGCCGTATGCTTAACCTTCATCAAGATGAGTTACTGGGTTCTGTTTTTGGCGAGGTTTTTGTTACAAGAGAGAATTTAGATGAGTTTACCCAAATTGTTTTGGATGCCGTCTTTAACCCTGGGGAGAGAGAACGAAAAATAGTGACTGTTGAGATTGGCGATAGTCAACGTTCGTTAGTGATTACCACGACCTATTTGAAATCTGAAGAAGAACAATCTCAGGAAACCCAAGCAATGATCGCGACGGTGTCCGATATTACTGAAATTAAGGAACTACGCGAAAATGAGGTGCGCTTAGGAAAAGTTGTGGAGTCGCAGCTAAGTGAGCTTCAAATCGCTTACCGAGATATTGAGATCCGCAGTGAAGAATTGTCTTCAATCACACGAAAAGTACGAGTTGGGCGTATTGCGGTTGTTCTCATTGTGCTGGGGTTGTTCGTAGGTATCGGTTCTTGGCGTATTCAGCCACTTGATTTACTGAGCAATGTGACGCAACAAGCTATTTCAGACCCGGCGAATCCTGTTGCCAAAGAAATAAGTTTTCAAACATTTACTGTTCAGTTAAGTGAGTTGAAGGCGACAATTGCATTACGAGGAAGTCTGAGCTTGGGTCGAACTGAGGAAATAGTCAGCCCTTTCGAAGGAAATATAAGCGAAGTTCATGTCCCAATTGGCGAAGCCGTCAAAGAAGGTGAGCCGTTGATCACACTTGATACCGGTCAAGTTTCGACAGAACTTCGCCGCACTGAAGTCAGTTATATTCAAGCGCGTGACAAGCTCAACAACCTAGAGGATTGGGCAAACAGTGATGAGATGGCGCGTTCACGAAGTGCTCTACGCCGGGCAGCAATTGCTATAGATGAGGCCGAGCAAGCTCTAGCACGTTCATCTTTTCTTCTTGAACAAGGTATCATCTCTGCACTTGAGCATGAGCAAGCGGAACGTAGCCGCACCAACCGCGAATTAGACTATGAAGCTGCACAAAGAGAGTTTGCCGCAACAGAAAATAAAAGTAATGAAGAAGCTTTGTTGATCGCTCGTCTAGAGTTGGATACTGCACGTGTACAATTTGAGGCGCTTAAGAAGAAGCTTGAGCTTTCGACAGTTATGGCACCAATTTCTGGTGTATTAATTGCTGCTGAAGGTGCACAAAATGCTCCGCTTGTAAAAGGACGTTCCGTTAAACAAGGAGATTTATTAGCAAGTATTGCCGATTTTGACCGGCTATCGGTTGTGACGAGTGTTGACGAAGTTGATCTGAGGAAAATCAAAGTTAATCAACGGGTATTGATTACCGGTCCGGGTTTTCCAGGATTGGAAATTTACGGAACAGTTGAACGTGTGTCAACAAGAGCGGTTGGTGGCAGTCGGTTACGAGGTGTGCCAAGATTTGAAGTTGTTATTTCTGTTGATCAGTTAAATTCGGATGCCCGTGGACAACTTCGGGTCGGGATGTCAGCGCAATTGGAGATTACGGTATTTCAACAACAAGACGCTATATTGATTCCAATACCAGCAGTTGAACAATTTGGGCAATCAACCTCTGTTAATATTGTTAATCCTGAAACTAGCGAAGTGGAGCAACGTCCTGTTGTCATCGGTCGTACTACGTTGAATTCAGTCCAAGTAATAGAGGGACTTGCTGTCGGTGAATTGGTGGTAATTCCTTAATGATCAATCAACCCAAAGCAGCAAATAATTCGACGCCAAAGCCCGTTATGGTAATGTCGGAAATTCGGCGATCATTCAAAACCGGACCCGTTACAACGGAAATACTGAAAGGTGTCGATTTGGCCGTCAATCAAGGCGATCTCATATCGATTATGGGTCCCTCGGGGAGCGGAAAAACCACCTTGATGAACATAATTGGATTGCTTGATCGTCCGAGTTCTGGCAAATATCGGTTGGATGGGCGTGAAGTTTCGAACCTTAAAGATAACATTCTATCGAATATTCGAAATCGACAGATCGGATTTGTATTTCAGGCGTTTCATCTTCTGCCTCGATTGACCGCGATCGAAAATGTTTGCATGCCGCTATTATATCGGGGCACCCGACGTTCAATTGCAATTCGTGAGGCGCAGAAAATTCTGAACAAGGTTGGAATGAAGGAACGTGCGCATTTTCGTCCGAGCCAGCTTTCTGGTGGTCAGAAGCAACGTGTTGCAATCGCGAGAGCGTTGATCGGTGTCCCATCTTTGTTACTTGCAGATGAGCCAACAGGGGCATTGGATGAGAAAACGGCTCAAGAAGTTATGACACTTCTACAACAACTAAACAGCAGTCAAAACTTGACCATTGTCATTATTACGCATGATCCAAGTGTTGCAAGACAGTGCCAAAGACAAACCCGGATCCGCCAAGGTAAACTAATAGAGGCTACTATTCCCAGTTTCAATTCAACTATTGATGAGCGAGATCTTGAAAGCAGCTGACAGCTAATCAGTCCCAGATTAGTGAATGAGGAACATTAATTATGGCTCGAATTTTCTCTGTTTTAGGCGTTAATGCTAGAGAAGCTTCGGATAGCTTGCGCAAAGCACGCCTCCGTACGACGCTCGGAATGATTGGTATCATGGTTGGTATTTCGTCAGTAATTGCGATGATTTCAATCGGAGAAATTGCTCAACTGCAAGCGCGCCAACAATTTGAGTCTCTCGGTACTGATATGGTCATTATTCGTAAATCATTCAATTCTTCTGCAGAAATAACGTTATCGGATGCCGTTGCTCTCAGCGAGTCTGTTTCTTCGTTAGTCAAAGCGGCTCCTCGAATTCTGGGACAAAGTGAATTTTGGCATTCGGGAAAGCGGGTTGGAAGTGGAAGTATTCACGGCGTCACGTCGTCCTTCCTAGCAGTGAACAGGTTTGCTCTTCAGGAGGGCCGTTTTATTTCGGATTTTGATATTGGTCAATATTTTTGCGTTATTGGCTCTGACGTAGCAGAACAGATGCGCAGTAACGGAACACAACAGGTTTTGGGAGAAATCATTGAATTTAATGAACAACTCTATAAAGTAGTAGGCGTAATGAACCCTTACGAAGAGAATTATTCATTACCAGTGCAGATCAATTCCAATCAATCTGTTTTTATTCCAATTACCACAGCACTTCGAACAATTTCTAATCCAGAAATTGAAGTAATTATCGCGCGATCAAAGGCGGATATTCATCATGAAGACGTAACAGCGGACATTCAAGCGTACTTTCAAAGTAAATCCCTCGAACTCGTTTTAGAAATCATAACGGCAAAAGAACTGATTTTAAGGATGGAAGCCCAAATGAATATTTTTTCCCTTCTGCTAGGCGCAGTTGGAAGTATCTCGTTGATTGTTGGTGGTATTGGAATTATGAATATTATGATCGTCTCAATTGCTGAGAGACGTAAAGAGATTGCTATTCGAAGAGCCCTTGGGGCGCGACGCAGTGACATACAGAGCCAATTTCTTATCGAATCGATAATACTTACCACGTTAGGCGGTATCTTTGGAATTTTGTTTGGTCTCGTGGTAACCTGGGGAATTTGCCAGTTTATTCAATGGGACTTCTTGATTTCCGGGATTTCTGTTGCAAGTGGTTTGGGCACGGCGGTTGCTGCAGGTCTCTTTTTTGGGTTTCAACCAGCTTACCAAGCATCGCAGCTGGATCCTATTGCGGGCCTTCAAAGTGAATAAAAGACATATCAATGTTAGACAAACTGATTATGATGGTTGTAAGTTAGATAGGATTTTTACGAAGTTGAAAAGGAGATTAATTTGGCCACAAGTGTCTTGACCGAAGTAAGTATTAAGCAATTAGATCATGACTTATCGCTCGAATTTCAAAATAATCGAATTTTAGTAGACTTATGCGGGGAATATGATCGTAATCTTGCCGAGATTGAGACTAAGCTATTTGTTCAAATTTTGCGACGCGGAAATCAAATTACTGTTATCGGGGAACGTGAGGCAAGAGAACAGGCAGCAGATCTATTACGTATTCTTTATCAACGGATTGAACAAGGACATCAATTGGAATCAGATGACATAGAGCGAATGTTACGTATGGGAGATGTTACGGTTGCGTTTGATTGCCAGAATGGAAACAGTTTCGACACATTGAATGATAATACGGTTGTTGTTCACACACGAAAAAAGTTGGTAGAACCCCGCAATCAAGCACAAAATAATTACCTTCAGCAACTTCTTAGACATGAACTCGTATTTGGAATTGGGCCGGCTGGAACAGGAAAAACTTATCTGGCTGTTGCGGTTGGTGTTTCGATGTTTTTAGCAGAGCGTGTTGATCGCATTATTTTAAGCCGTCCCGCCGTAGAAGCTGGAGAGAAACTTGGTTATTTGCCGGGTGATATGAAAGACAAAGTTGATCCCTATATGCAGCCTTTGTACGACGCCTTGAATGACTTCTTACCAAGTAATCAAGTGAATAAGCTAATTGAGGAAAAAAGAATTGAAATAGCACCACTTGCTTTTATGCGCGGGCGTACATTATCGAATGCTTTCGTGGTTCTTGATGAAGCTCAAAATGCGACCGTCATGCAAATGAAGATGTTCTTAACACGTCTTGGTCAAGGTTCACGAATGATTATTACTGGTGATCAAACTCAAGTAGACCTGCCAAAAGGGATTTTGTCGGGTCTTGCACATGCTGAATGCCTGTTACAAGGTATCAAAAAAATCGGTTTTAGTTACTTTACGGCTAAACACGTTATTAGACATTCACTCGTTGCGCGAATTATTGAAGCTTATGATTCAGAAATACAGCGGTGAGTTTCATGACATACGTGAACATTCGATAACCGCAACGTTGGTTTTCTTGTATTTTTGGGTAAATTATGTCACTTGACATTGTTGTTGAGGATGAGCGGTGGCTGTCGCTTGATATCGAAAATCTTGTGAAAGCGCCTTATGAAATAACTTTGTCTTGGGCGGATCTGAATGTAGATATCGTTGAAACAGTTCTTTTGGTTTGTGATGATATGCGCAGTCAGGATCTCAACTCAAAATTCCGTGAACACAATGAACCGACAAATGTCCTGAGTTGGCCAGCCGTTGATTTGGCGTCTCGTGGCGCGGGTTGCCGACCAGTTCGGCCAAAACGAGATTTTCAAGGTAAAATGCCACTTGGCGATATTATGATTTCTTATGAGACATGTGTGCAACAAGCAAGTGAGGCGGATAAGTCACTTTCCAATCATGTTGTTCATTTATTAGTACATGGGCTATTACATTTACTAGGTTATAGTCATGTTCGTCATTGTGATGCTAGATTAATGGAGCGTTCGGAAAGACAAATTCTTAGCGAATTAGGTATTGGTGATCCGTACTTGATTACAGTTTCAAACGACAAGAATTCGCAGTCTATCTCCCGCTATGGTAAAGGATAATGAGCGACATAAAGGCCAGCTCTGACAAAGCACATTCTGTGCATAAGCACAATCAAGAAATTAAGTTTCCAAGGTTTTTCGGACGCTTATTCAGTTTACTTAACCGAAGGAACATGGACGACGAAGCTTTAGGTAATGCTGTCGCACTAGATCAGCTGCCACAAGCTAGTCACGATATGAACAACCTTCGTCAATTGCGTGTGCAAGACGTGACAATACCCAAAGCGGACATTGTCGCTGTCGCAAAAGATATATCGTTGAAGGAATTAGTAAAAGTTTTTCGCGAGAGCGGATTAACGCGATTGCCAGTTTACGAAGGCACGTTGGATTCACCCATTGGGTTTATTCATCTGAAAGATCTCGCACTTAACCACGGCTTTAACGGCAAACGAGAGGTGTTTCGACTTGACAAAATTCTGAGACCGTTACTGTTTGTCCCTCCGTCTATGCCAATTGATGTTTTGCTGGCGAACATGCAGGCTGAGCGTCGCCATATGGCGCTCGTAATTGATGAATACGGCGGGGTTGATGGTCTTGTAACAATTGAGGACCTCATTGAACAAGTTATCGGAGAAATTGTGGATGAACATGATACCGATGAGGATCAAACTTGGGTGCTTGAGAAGCCTGGCAGCTATCAAGTGCTCGCAAAGACTCCTCTCAATGATTTTGAGGTTGAGATTGGACAATCGTTAACCTCTCATGATAGCGTGACTGAAGAAGACATTGATACTCTCGGAGGTCTTGTATTCGTTCTTTCCGGGCGGGTTCCAACGCGTGGTGAGGTTATATCGCACCCCAATGGGTTAGAGTTTGAAGTGATTGATGGCGACGCCCGACGAATAAAGCGACTTCGCGTTCACACATCCAGAGCCATAGGATGAGATCGTTAGGGCGGATGCTCGTCGTCTCTTTGTTATCAGGTGGCTTTGGTTCACTAGGACTAGCACCTCATGGTTTTTGGCTGGCAACTGTTTTTTCATTAGCACTAACATTTTTTTTCTTTTCTCGCATTACAACCGGTGCGAGGGCGTTTTGGCTTGGTTGGGTTTACGGTTCAGGGTATTTCGTAGTTGCCTTGATCTGGATTATGGAACCATTTTTTGTTGAACCTGAGATTTATGGATGGATGGCACCATTTGCATTGCTGTTGACGGCAGGCGGACTCGCACTTTTCTGGGCTGCTGCATTCCGATTGGCGTTTGCGCTTCCATATCGTTCAGCCTTTGTTTTAACTCTAACCTGGGGGTTATTAGAATTAGCTAGAGCGAATTTGTTTACTGGCTTCCCCTGGGCAGCACACTCACAAATTTGGTTAGGACATGGCCCTGACCTTCTGCTCGGCTGGATTGGCCCCCACGGATTGTCGTTACTTACTCTATGGGCTGGCTACGCCATATATTTCCTCTTTTCATATTCGCAGCCACTTTGGTTGAGGTCGGCACCTTCATTATTTATTGCACTTAGTTTAGGCTATGGCTTTATACATTTGTGGAGTTTACCAGATGTCGAATTTAGCGACAAAACCGTTCGCATAGTACAACCGAATGCACCACAAGATGAAAAGTGGGATGTTGAGAAAGCACCATTATTTTTCGCACGACAAATAGAAGCAACGCGAATGGGTGCAACACGGCCTGATCTGATTATATGGCCGGAAACCTCTCTTTTTAAAACACTTGGAAATGCAACTGATTTATTATTGCAGATGAAGCAAGCTGCTATGGGATCAATTGTCGTGTTCGGGGCTAATCGTAACGAGGAAAACAAGTATTATAACTCGCTAGTAGTGCTTGATCAGAATGGTGAAATTTCGGACATTTATGATAAGCATCATTTAGTGCCATTCGGTGAGTATTTGCCGTTCTCAAATTTATTCAATGCCTTCGGTATTCGTGGCATTGCAGAATGGATTGATGGAGGGTATGCCGCCGGTTCCGGCCCGAATTTGATTTCAATTAGTCATATGGGGACGATGATACCATTAATTTGTTATGAAGCGATTTTTTCTCGATATTCAATGACCAAGGGAGAAAGGCCGGAATTTTTGTTGCAAATTACCAATGATGCTTGGTTTGGTACTTATTCTGGCCCGTATCAGCATTTTGCGCAGGCTAGAATGCGCGCAATTGAACAAGGGTTACCAATGATCAGATCAGCAAATACGGGTGTATCTGCGATGATTGATCCTTATGGTCGAATTTTAGCCAAGATTGACTTAGATCAGCATGGTTTTGTTGACGTTGGGCTACCAAAGGCGAACCACCCTACACTTTATTCGCGTACTGGCGACTGGCCGATTGTTCTGTTGTATCTGATATCAATTCTCTATTTGATTATTAAACAGTATCGAACATTAACACTAAAATGATTATTGACGTTTGCGGGCATCAAGTCTAAAGCGATGGTATATTTTTCTGAGTCGTCCTGACACGTGACCAAATTTCAACGGAGACTTTTATGACTCGAAAAAGCTACACGTTCACATCCGAATCGGTATCAGAGGGGCACCCTGACAAAGTGTGTGATCGTATTTCTGACGCCATACTTGATGCTTTTATCACAGAAGAATCCGAAGCTCGGGTTGGCGCAGAGACCTTTGCCACTACAAACCGAGTGATTGTTGGCGGCGAAGTTGGTCTCTCGGATAAAGCAAAATTAAAACGACGTATGGAACAAATTGACGAGACTGTTCGCACGTGTATTCGGGATATCGGGTATGAGCAGGAGAAGTTCCATTGGAAGTATTGCAAGATAACAAATTTATTGCACGAGCAATCTGCCCATATAGCGATGGGCGTTGATCGTAGTGAAGACAAGGATGAAGGCGCTGGCGATCAAGGGATCATGTTTGGTTACGCGACAAACGAAACCGAGGAGTTAATGCCAGCACCAATTCAGTATGCGCACGCTATTCTTCGTCGCTTAGCTGAGGCACGAAAGAAGGGTGAGCGACCGGAACTTGGTCCAGATGCCAAGTCTCAATTATCAGTCATTTATAAAGAGGGTAAACCGGTTAGTGTGAGTTCTATTGTGTTATCAACCCAACATCTAGACGAGAACCTAACCTCTGAAGAAATCCAGGAAATTGTAAAGCCGTATATTATTGAGACACTGCCAGATGGTTGGTTGAGTAATGACACGACATGGCATGTTAATCCTACAGGTAAGTTTGTTATTGGTGGGCCTGACGGGGATGCTGGCTTGACTGGTCGGAAAATAATTGTTGATACTTACGGCGGTGCTGCTCTTCACGGTGGCGGTGCATTTTCAGGAAAGGATCCAACAAAAGTTGATCGGTCAGCTGCATATGCCGCACGGTATTTAGCGAAAAATGTAGTTGCGGCAGGATTGGCAAACCGTTGTACAATTCAGCTTTCCTATGCGATTGGTGTCGCAGAACCGTTATCAATCTATGTAAATTCGCATCAAACTGGAAAAGTTCCATCAGAAAAAATTGAAAACGCTATTAGACAAATTATGGATCTTTCCCCAGAAGGTATTCGCAGGCATTTACAATTGAACAAACCGATTTACCAGCGTACCGCGGCGTATGGTCATTTTGGCAGAACACCTGACGATGACGGTGGGTTTTCTTGGGAAAAGATTGATCTTGTCAATGCACTTGAACGAGCGATGTGATTAGTCAAAAGATCGACTCTGGTTGTTTGTTAGAGAAGTCTTTATTGAATTTTGACGATTTGGTTTAATGAAATCAGGGTTGTCGGTTTTTGATCTCTGCGCGGTCATAATAATTGTCAACAACGCGGTGGCACATAGGTTACCTAAATTGAGGGGTAAATCGTTTCATGATTGGTTCTTTTTGTATGTCGGGAAAGGACAACCAGCGTACAGCATACCTGTTACCGTTGATCGTTTATCTTGTTAGTGAGACGCAGGGCAAGAAAAAAGTCGTCCCACAACCTGTCAGCGTGTCCGTTCCTGTGTCATCAGGGCCAAAGCGCGTCTAAGGGGAAGGTGACCGCCTCGAATGGCGGTAGCGACACCGCCCTGTCATCTGACAGCGTTGTCCGTAGTGCCCATTGTCCCTTACGGAGTTCAAAGGCTTCGAGAGTCTGTGCATCTGGATCAATAAACCATAGATGCGATACCCCTTCACGGGCATAGATCGTGCGTTTTTCATTCTGATCAATGCGCTGGGTTGAGGGCGAGAGCACTTCACACACCCAGTCCGGTGGAATGTCACAATAAGCTGTATCAGGATAGTCGGGCATCGTCTCACGCCGCCAGCCGGCCACATCCGGTACAACAATATCAGCGCCCAAGTGCAACTCAGGCTCATCAAGAATCCACCAGCCGCCGGGGCCGTTGTGGCCTCTATCAAAAGGTCCGACAAGTTCCCCGCCAATGATTGAACTTGCCCGTGCATGACGCATAGCGGGTCGGGGGTGGGTATAAAGCGTTCCGTCGAGCACTTCTGTCACCATATGCGGCGGCGCATCCAGAACATCCTGATAGGTCGCAGGTCTCACGACCCGGGCCGGTTCCGCCATGGGTTATCCTTTGGGGTCTCAGTAAGGCATGATCTTTAAACATTGTAAACAAGGATTGCCTGCAGATCAAGACCTATACGTTGGGAGGCAGTCATTCCCGCCAACTTTTTTTCATGATGTCCTGTGGGTGATTTTTGCGTCCACAAAATATCCACCTACCCAGCAGGCATGACAACCCTCGGATTGAACAACCCGATGAAAAAATAACACTGAAGGATGGAAAGGCGAGTGTGAGCACGGGGTGGGCGTCAGGGACCACCTGAAAGGTGTGACGTTAACTCAGGTTTCACCAAGTTCCCTGATCAGGCATGAGCATCATCCCGCCCATTGTCGATCCGACCCTGTCGGAAGAGGCTGTGCATCGCCTCCCATCAATAAAGAGTGCGCTTTTGATGCTTTCGTGCGCGTTGAAACAGCGCACAGCAATGGAATTGAACTTGATCAATCAAGAAGCTGAGAAGGGCAAAGGTGATCAACACATCTGCCAAGTGTTTTTTGCCGTGACCGTCGTTGTGCTCAAAACGATCGCCGGTTCCATCCGTTCAAGGTCTGAAAGGTCTCATTCTCCATCGCCCCTCTGCG
>JAPORV010000345.1 GCA_026710055.1 Aestuariivita sp. | reverse complement strand
ATAAGCTCTCAACCCTCTATGAGCGCTTTGAGCCGGCGGAGGCGAAGCGAATCGCGGCTCGCTTCGAGATTCATCACACACCGAAACACGGCTCTTGGCTGAACATCGCTGAAATTGAGATCAATGTGCTCACGCGGCAATGCCTTGCGCGACGCATTCCTGACCGGGCGACAATGGTTCGGGAAGTACGTGCCTGGCAGGATCATCGCAACGCCGCCCAACACTCTGTCAACTGGCGGTTCACAACCGACGGTGCCCGCATCAAACTCAAATCCCTATACCTATCAATACAATAAAGTTAGTATGCTAGTGAATTTCTGTATTTTTTCGAGTGCGCTGATTTCATTGCTTTGGAATGCAATTTTTTTTGCAAGGTGTGAATTATTTTCAAATTCTGTATTGATTTTTGGCACGAGTTTTAATGAAGCTTTTTTTTGCGCCCAACTCAATTAATTGAATCAATGATAAATGCCTATTCTCTGGGTAATTTTTACACCACAAAGTTGATATTTCCATATGCAATTATAAAGTAACAGCCAACACTATATATTTGAGAAAAATCACACTAATTTAAGGGATAAGTAGTAACTTTTATTTTTCGATACGTCGCCGTCGTTTAGCTCCCATGGCACCCGATTTAAATGAATTTTCTCATCATAGACTTAATTTTCGCCTATCAATTCTCGACAAATTCCTCGAAGGGATTTCGCTTCAACACGTTCCGACAAAGCATCTTGCCTAAGTAAATCCAACGTCAAGAACTTGTGAAACTTTTCAAATTCTAAATGCGCGTTATCTACGAATAATTTAACATCCTGATCTACTGAAAATTGTTTTAATAATTCAGCCAGATTATTGATGCGCGTAACCTGCAAAAAGCCATCAAATTGCTCAACCGTCGCTCCAACAGCGATCAACGCCATAGCAAGCGTATTATTTTTTACTGTGCCACATCTGGTTGCAAGAATATAAGAGTTATGTCCCGTCTTTAGTATCGGAGATGTTGAAATTCCCCAATGATAGTACTTGCGACGTGCCTCACAAAGAAAACCGAGAGCAACTCGGTCAAGGTAAGTTGGTTCAATATCACTCTCAAAAAGATCAAACATTTTTTCAATCACCCGATCATGAATAATCCCAGGCTCACCATGAAATACAGGAACAACTCCACCTTCGGCGAGCTTAACAATGATTATCTTATCAACATCATGAACCTCTTCAACCGACCATCTGCAACCAGAGAAAATCAAGTTCATCCCAGGTGATAAAATATTATTGATCGGTAATGTCCCGAGTTCCTTACCATCTGAAATTAATATATATTCTTCGACAGTATTAAATACCGCATAAAACTTATATTGCCCAACCAATCTCTCTCCAGCAGCACCAAGAAGCAATAGACCCGAAGACGTTTGTTCAATTAAGTCAACTTTTCGCTGACCCACAGCGCGCAAAACACTCAAGAAAGTTTCGATTTTAATCTGTCGAAACGGACCTTGTTGACAAAGAATACGATAAAGCAGTTCTGCCTTCGCTCCACCCCGTTCAGCAATGACTGACAATATTTGATGCACTAGCGTTGATAAATGTAAGGCATCATGTTTCGGGGGCTCACACCAACCATCTAACAATAACTCGATCATTGCAATCGACCGCATTAAGCCCAACCTAAATTGGTCAACAAAACTACTTTCGTCTGTAATGCGCGATTCAATAACATATTGTCGGAGAAGCGCAGCTTGTCCTTCACGACGGCCAGACCGGCCTAGTCTTTGACGCAACGCTGAAACACTGAATGGAGCGCCTATTTGAGCAATCGTCTTAACCTCTCCAATATCAATCCCAAGCTCCAATGTCGATGTACAGATTGCGGTAGTTGGTAATTTTCCATCCTTAAGTCGTTTTTCAACATAAGTGCGATGGTCACGCGATAGATTAGCATGATGCGGAAAAAACTCCTGCGGGACGTTCCTAACATCAGATAATTCTCTCAAAGAATCGGCATAAATTTCAACCTGTCGCCTCGCGCCGGCGAACACAAGGTTATCATTACCTCTCAAATTATCAAAAAGATGTTCACATACCTGATTTTTTGCAGATGGCATATCCTCATCTTCATCATATGAAACATAGCCGTATAGCTTAAGACGGATTTCTGATTCACCACCTTCGACTGATATGATTTTTACTGCATTAGATTGATCTGGACGAAGATAAGTACCCGCCATCGGCAGGTCACCAAGCGTAGCTGAAAGTCCGATACGTCTAATCGGCCGCTTTATAACATTTTCAAGGCGTGTTAATAATGATTGCAGCTGAATACCCCGTTCGGTGTCGAGTAGTGAATGCAGTTCGTCAATGATCACTGTACGTGTTGCTTGAAATAATCGAGGTATTTCTAGCCCCCGCCTAATAAACAAAGCCTCTAAAGACTCTGGCGTGATCATCAAAATACCACCTGGATGTTTGAGAGCACGCGCCTTGTTTGTCGCCGGAACATCACCGTGCCATGGAAAAATAGGAATGTCTATTTCACGACATATGCCCTCTAACCTCATAGCTTGATCAGTGATTAAAGCCTTAAGTGGCGATACATAAAGTAAATCAAATCCCAATACATTAGCAGGATTTGTTAGGAGTTGCGAAATAAGTGGTAGAAAGGCCGCTTCTGTTTTACCACCCGCAGTCGCAGCAGAGATAATCAGATCAGAATTATTTTCCGTGATAGCGTGTATCGCTTCAACTTGTATCTTTCGTAGTTCGTGCCATCCTTCTAGTCGTACCCATTTTTGAATAGGTCGCGCTAGTTTATCAAATGCAGACACAATTGACTCAAATTAGAGTTGAAAACTAACAAGATCGTCTTGATCTTTATTAACCGGTTTGGCTGTTTTCCTATCATCAATATCGCTAAGAGCGTCTTCAGTATCTTCTTTGAGATCTACATTCTTAATTAAATCAAACCAATTAATACTCGGATTCTGTTGCAGTACAGAAATCAGATTTACAAAAGCTGTGACCGTGTTGCGTGGTGTGCGAAAATAAGCTTCACCTATTTGTTCTGAACAGTGCGTCATAAACGCTTTTAAGGCATCATCAGGCAAAACAGCATTATCACCCTGCATGACACTGCGAACATTGGACAGCAAAACAAAAAAATCTTCGGGAGTGAGGTTAGTTAATCGAAGGACTGGTCCTGAGAGATCGATTAATCCATCACGTGCAAACCTGTTTTCAGCAAGTCGTGACTGTAATGCCTCATAGCTATAGATGCCTCTGCGGGTATTCATCAGAAACTCGGGTGTTCCCCCCATCAAAAAACCTAAGTTTTTAGTAGTCCCTTGCAAAACATCGTTAAGGATACGTAATATCTGTTCGTAATTGGCTTGACGTGCCCGGGCTGAATTTAGGCGATATATATTCACCATTTCATCTAAGCCAACAAGTATCCCCTTATAACCTGCCGCAAAAACAAATGCTGACATCAGTTTAAGTTGATCATACACATTGGAATCATTGATGATTGTACGCACGCCGAGTGCTGCACGCGCATCCGTTTTTGTTGCAAATTCACCGCGTAGCCAACGTAACGCGGCCAACTTCAATCCTTCATCACTATTTTCGTGACCATCCCAGTATCGTCTGATGACCTCAGCGAATTCAAAGCCACCAGTTAATTCTTCAAAGTGAGCCAGCCTTTTCTTAATCAATTTACTTGTTGATTGTTCACTCTCTTCAGCGTCAATATGCACTCTCGATACAAATCGCTCAAGAACACTTATCAACGCCCCACCATCCGGTTTAGTTCTAGTAGACAAATTTCGTGCCATTTCAGCATAAAGACTGCGGGCTTGACCGCCTGTTGCGTGAATACGTCGATCTGGTGCAAGATCAGCGTACATTACCACCAACCCCTTTTCCAATGCCACAAGACGCATTAGATTCATAAAGAAAGTCTTTCCCGAACCATATTCACCGATGATAAATCGTATGGCGGAACCACCATCTGCAATTCGGTCTAAATCCTTAATTAATTCCTCAATTTCGCGCGCTCTACCAACTTGAATATGTCGCAATCCATGTTTAGGTACAACACCGGCCCTCAATGATTGGATAATTGAGTCCCGCTCACGAGCTTTAAGTTTGATCACTTTGCAATGCTCCTTTAAATTTCTTCTCTAACTCATTGACCAACCCTGCCGCCACTTCATACCCTTCATATTCTTCCAATAATGCCTCATCATACGCCTCAATGGCCCATTCATTAATCGTTTCAATTGCGCCCGACATTAGAAGACCAATCCGACTGCAGCATTGCTTAAGCGCATTTTCTGTCCAATGCGACTTGGTAATGATCACTTGTACTAATGCGGTATGTTTTTCATCTAGACCATACAAAACAGATTGAGCAGTATTGATTTCTACTGAATGACCAGAGTCTTCATCAAATATTCTACCAAGAATATTGGATACTTTCATCGTATCAGATTGAATATTAGCGATACGTTGAGAATCTAAAACAACGCCGCTATCACTAAATTGCTGTAAGATTTCTTCACCGATAGGGGGTGACGTTGCATTCTTTACAGGCACAAGCCCTTCACCGGAACTCACATTGTGAAGATCTGAATACACAAGTGCTGGCGCCAGTTGCATTATTTGATAAATTTTTTCAACCAAAGAAATTTTTTTAGATTGATTGGATTCACTTAAATTAACGATACGCATAAGTGTAAGTCGTATTGAATCATAAGTCTTGGGATCGATTCGATTCTCCCAAGAATTACGACCTAATATCACCTTTGCAGGTTTACTACAGAACCACTCAAGATTAGCAGTCAAGCATTTTTTCTCAAGTTGACTGAGATCTTGCAAGTCGACCTTTGACGACAAATACTCCTTTATGTTCTTTGAAATCTGTCCATCGGCACAACCGACCACACATCCTAAAACGATCTCAAACAACACATTCTCATATGTTTGAGACAGATGTTGTTTTAATAGTAGAGGTTTACCCAACTCATATAGGAAAACACGCTCTTCGGGCTTCAGAGGTTGCACTGGTATTCGCAAGTCTGGAGCCAAACTATACCCGATACGTTCAAGTGCTGTCGTGGCAAACGAAAAATGCCGCTTGTTCACCTTCTTAAATTGCTTACCTTGAATTTTGTAAAAAAGATCCTGAACAATAACAAATCGGCTCTTTGCAAGAGTTGTCCTAACCCAAGTCTCAAAGTCTCTTAGAACTTTCGTTGAAACCACCGGCCATAATTCTGATGGCAAGGTCATTTGAACTCTCAAGTTATCGCCTCCAACTGATGACCTCATGCCCGCCGTAAAAAAATGATGTAAGTCTTCATCAACATGCTTCGCAATTTCTTCTGCAAATTGTAATGGCTTTCGTAAATTCGCAATATCGGGTACTTTTTTTTCATCAATAAGCGGTTCAAGCTTCATTCGGAACTCTCCGGATCCCGAGACATAATCAACGGTAAGAGCTCGGGTAGGTTTATATAATGGTAAGCCGTCCGGAAATTGTTGATCAAATTTTAATTTAAATGAGGTACGATATTCATGTGGATAAGAATAGGCGATGTCACTAACCTTTGTATCGGGCGAAGAATAAAACCAACTCAATAACCAATCTGCCGGTAGTGTTTCGCCGCGAGAGACTAAAGAACCGATTGACATTTTTATGAACAAAGGAAGTTCTCTGCCCCTGCAATTTAATGTGGGTTCAGCGCTTTCTTTTTCGCCCAACAATATGTGACCGATCGAAATAAACTCGCTTAGCATCCATCTTGTATGATCTTCATCAATAAACAAGTTTCGTAAACGGTACACTTCTTGCAATATTGCTTTTTTCTCAACTTCGGACCCGTCATCGACCATGAAACGACGTTCCAGTCCAAAAAAATAAATGAGCATATAATTTCTAAAAAAGAATTCACCAGATTGACGCTCTGACAACCAGCGTAAAAATATCTTTCGCTGCATTGAAGTAAGTTGAGAATATCCAAGTGGCTCATCAAGTGGCTCATGAAGAAAAGCAGGTTTTCTTAAATTCAGTTTTCCAACGGATTGCGATGGATCAATAAATGGTATGGAGTCAACTCTACGATTGCCACGAAGTAACTGAGGTGCTGACCCTAAGTAAATCATACCACGAATTTTATGTCCGGATATCGTCACAGTTTTTGATTCAGGCAACCACTTTGACGGTTCATTTAAATCAAAAACACGCTGATTCTGACCGCTAAACTGAGGTCTTGCAAGTGGAAGCAGAGAAAAATTCTTTAAAATGAAGTTTTGCTGACGTGCACAATGCTGGGACATTTAAAATAGATTACTTTTTTTTTGCTACGAAGCGCTCACACCAAAGGGAGCAAATCCATGCGCTATAAAAACTAAAATCACCACATTATCTTATGAAAAGGCGAACAACAAGAATGTACAAAACAGGAGAAAATGTAGACTTGAAAATAAAAACATTAATACGTTGTTAGCATCATACGAAATTCCAAACCGCGACGTCAAAGCCGTATAATTTGGTTCGAGGGTACCTTGCAGGGCAAAATGGCGGTTTCAAAAGTTGCAAAATGACCTCCAAACGCAATATTAAACGTCTTTAGAACCGCGCGTTCACTTTTGAGATGTTGCTATCTGATACAATATTGCTTTGTCAACTTCATCTGGCGGCCCCTTGAAATATGATCGATGCCTTTGACGAAACGCCAAAAGACGATGCTCTTCACTAGCAGCAGATGTATAACCCGCGGCCTTTAGTAATTCATCCAGATTTTGATCGGATGGATAGGCTGATGCCTTCACTGTTTTGATTGCAAGCCCATGCAAAGATAGTCGATTCCAATCAAATTTTGGTCCAGGATCCCACTTTCTACCTGGAGCTATATCTGAATGGCCAATTACAGATTTTGGAGGTAATTCCCATCGGTCGAGAATATCCGTGAGTAGCCTTATGAGCGTTTCAATCTGCGGACTGCAATAAGGCGACTTTCCGTCGTTATCTAATTCAATTCCTATCGATGCCGAATTGATATCTTCTACTCCATACCACGACCCCTTTCCAGCATGCCACGCCCGAAATTGCTCCTTAACTAATTGCCAAAGTTGACCATTTTCGGCAATTAGATAGTGTGTTGAAACTTGGGCATTTTCATCACACAACCGCTCTAAAGCAGTATCAGCATTGTCCATGGCAGTGTAATGAAGGACAACTAAACTTGGATGTTGTTTATCACGACGGTGCCCAAAATTGGGAGATGAATGCCAAATTGATTGTATCATACAAATCTAGTAAATAAATTAGGAAATTACATGCAAAAGTGACACTATTCTCATATTTAGTATTCAAGATTGCAAATTAATGCCATACATAGCGGTATTGCCATCATAGTATATAATCCCCTTAAATTACCATCAAATTATTAATCAAATTAATACCCATTTTGTCATGATTTGGGTCGTCTCTAGAAAATTAACTTACTGTTATACCAATACTTTTTTTGATAATACCATCTAAGAAGCGGCGCACAAATGCCATAATGTCTATGGTAATTTAATTATTTGAATTAGTATTAGTTGCGTACAGCTGTTCGAAAAGGTATCGGATCCCAATCACAAGCAAACCCATCTCCATCGGGGTCAAGTCCAAATCGATCGCGAGTTGGCCCACCATTTGACAAAAAAACGAGTTGTGCCTGATGTGAAGATAAGTAACGGGAACATCGGCGCTGGAAACGATCAATCAGTATACTTCCAATCCGCGTATAAATTCGAGTTCCGGGTAAATTATTAGTCTCAAGGGCATATTTAACGATATTTGGAGACTCTGATGAAGAACGATCAGGAAGATCAACGGGCTGTGCGACCATATAGTTTGAACTAAACTCCGCAATTCTCTCTGCATCACTGGTAATTGTCTCGCGCTGTGCGACCGCAGCAAAATCGTTCTCATCTGAAATCTGTGGATTACCAACCATTTCCGGTGGCGGATTATCAGGACTAGCGTGCAAGGGTTGTTCTCCAGAGTTTCTCTGCACCTCTTCAGTTGTTATCGCATTGACCGCTTGATCACTTTCGCGATCATTATCTATTGACGGTTCTACCGATAAGTTAGGACTTAATATAGAAGAGGTGTTGTCGGCGATCGCACCTTCATTCTCAGGCACCGGTTCACACGCATTAACCACATATATAATTCCCAACAAAAATTTGAGCCTTACTGTGAATCTGGAAATGCTTTTAAATTTGAACATTACTCACCACCACTTCGTTGGTTGACCAGAAAACCCCGCCTCCTGTTCCAAAACATAAGCGAAGTTAAGTAACGCCCCCTCTTCCCATGGATGTCCAATCAACTGTAACCCAAGTGGCAACCCTTGTGAATTTGTTCCAATCGGTACACTAATTCCTGGCAAACCAGCCAAATTAACTGTCACTGTGAATATATCATTGAGATACATTTGAACAGGATCGACAGTTGACATTTGTCCAATTTCAAATGCAGCAGATGGCGTTGTTGGTGTTAGAATAGCGTCAACCCCTTGATCAAAAACATCAAAAAAGTCTTTCTTTATCAACGAACGTACCCGCCTTGCTTGGTTGTAATAGGCATCATAAAATCCTGCAGATAGCACATATGTACCGATCATAACGCGCCGCTTAACTTCTGCACCAAAACCCTCTGCACGGGTTTTTTCATACATCTCACTTATGCCATCCATTTCGTTTAGTACTGCGCGATAACCATATCGAACACCATCATAACGAGAGAGATTTGATGAGGCTTCTGCGGGCGCAATTACATAATAAACTGGCAGAGCATACTTTGTGTGGGGTAAAGAAATATCTTTAATTTTTGCGCCATTATCCTTTAGTATTTGGCGACCTCTCGCCCATTGTTCTTCGATTTCTTCTGGCATTCCTTCAGTTCGATATTCAATAGGTATACCAACCGTTTTTCCGCGTATATCGTTAGTTAAAGCTGATTCAAAATTAGGTACTGGCAAATCATGCGATGTTGAGTCTTTTGGATCATGTCCGCACATTGATTCGAGCATGATTGCTGCATCTCGCACCGATTTAGTCATTGGTCCTGCTTGATCAAGTGATGATGCAAAGGCGACAATTCCCCATCTTGAGCATCTACCATATGTTGGTTTTATTCCTGTAATTCCAGTGAAAGATGCTGGTTGTCGAATAGATCCTCCTGTATCGGTGCCAATTGCAGCCAAACAAAGACTTGCCGATACGGCAGCGGCTGATCCTCCAGATGAGCCTCCGGGTGTTAAGAGCCTCGCATCATGTCGGCAGCGCCACGGATTGATCACATTTCCATAGCAAGAGTTTTCATTTGAAGACCCCATTGCAAACTCATCCATATTGAGTTTACCAAGCATGACAACGCCATCATCTTGAAGATTTTGCGTAACAGTTGATTCATATTCTGGCTTGAACCCCTGTAAAATACGACTTGCTGCTTGTGTTGTAATTCCTTTTGTGCAAAACAAGTCCTTTATTCCAATTGGAATACCACACATTGAAGGCGCGTCGCCTTTTTCTATTCGTTTATCAGCAGCCTTTGCTCTATCCAAAGCAATGTCCGCTGTAGAACATACAAAAGCATTTAACACACTTGCCGACTCAATCTCTGCAAGACATGCTTTTGTGATCTCTTGTGACGTTATTTGCTTTTTACGCAGTAACTCACGTGCTTCTGACACAGTTAACTTGTTCAACTCAGACAAGTCAGTTACTCCACAACTTTCGGAACAGCAAAAAAACCTTCCCGGGTATCTGGTGCATTAACCAAAATCTGACGCTGCTTGTCACCGTCATTCACAGAATCATCCCGGATCTTTAATGTCATAGGGGACACTGACACCATTGGCTCAATCTTAGTCACGTCAACTTCCCTAAGTTGTTCAATAAAACCAAGAATAGCATTAAAATCACGCGCCAATTCCGGCAACGTTTCATCATCCACTTTAATTCGGGAGAGCTTCGCAACTTTTGCGACGGTACTAATTTCTACTGTCATATGTAGTTCCCATGAAATTCAAAACTTGATTATCTTTGTACAACATCATTTTCAAGTACTTTGAGCTAAATTACATTAAAGAAATTAATGCCAAACGACGATCCGATTTCAAAAAATAAAAAAGAAGACTGAAGTCGACTAATTTAAAATCTATAAAAATGTTTAATACAACAACAAGTATTTGAAACATTGACGATTCACGAGTGTTTCGAGTAACAAGTCTTATGTTAAAAGAACTAATCCGTAAAGCGTTCGGTCGTGGAATAGCGATCCGAAGAAAGCAACTGGAGAATATGACCCAATTGGAACTTGCTCTGAAAACCGAGCTATCTCGCGCATCAATTGCAAATATAGAGCGAGGTCAACAGAATGTGGGTCTGCATCATCGTTATTCAATAGCAAATGCCCTGGAGGTATCATCGATCTCAGATCTGTTGCCACCCTTAAGTCTTGGTCGTGAAAACAAAGAGGGACAAGATGAGATACCCATGAACAAAATATTGTCGGAGACCGGCAAAGCCGGTGTTGAACAGTTGATCCGTAAGGCACTCAAGCAAGGAACAAAACAGAGTATTAAGCAATGAGGGTAGATAAAGATCGTGCTCGTGTCGCTGCCCAAAATGTTCTTACACAGCACAACATACAACGTATGCCAGTTCCTGTAGAACAAATTATTAAAAGCAGGAATATAATATTTGATTGTACGCCTCTTAAGGAAGACTTGTCAGGGATGGTTTATATTCAAGACGGAATGACGATCATCGGTCTAAATGCATTACATCATCCAAATCGCCAACGGTTTTCAGCTGCACATGAACTCGCGTACCACATTCTCCACAAAGAAACATTACATAAAGAAATTCATGTTTCGAAGGGTCTCCGTGCGCTGCGACGCGAGGTCACATCCGCGCACGATGTAGACCCATTAGAAATTGAAGTAAATACTTTTGCGTCTGAGCTCTTAATGCCTCGCGAGTTCCTGTTAAAGACTTGTAGTGAGAAAGGGTTGGATATGGACGATGACGTAAATGTTGAAAGACTAGCAAAGAAGTTCCGCGTTAGCGTATCAGCGATGACGTATCGTTTAGCAAACCTAATTTGATATCAATGAACGCTTGCTATTCGGTATTATCTGTATCGATTTAAGGTTAGGAATATCAAGGAAGCAACTGTTTAATAAAACACCTTCCGGGAGAGAGATCATGACACATCAACGCTTGCCCATTAGCATCCAAGACTTCGAAATGATCCGGAATGGAAATTTTTATTATGTCGACAAAACACCCCTCATCCGGCGACTTGTGGAAAATGGAAATCATTACTTCCTTTCCCGTCCACGGCGATTTGGCAAGAGTTTGCTGGTTGATACGATTGGAGCATTGTTCGCCGGACAGGAGACCCTGTTCAAGGGGCTAGATATCCATCAACACTGGGACTGGTCTGTAACCCATCCAGTCGTACGAATAAGTTTTGATAGAAAATATGATCTCCCGGAGGATATTGAGCAGAACCTGAACAATCAACTTGACCTTATCGCACATTCTGCAGGACTGAAGTGCGTCTGTAACAAGGGGGCAGCCCCCGAGCGTTTGCAATGCCTTCTCTACCATCTTCATTATAAAACTGGACAGCGAGTAGCCGTTCTGGTTGATGAGTATGATAAGCCAATACTAGATGTTATCCGTGACCCAGAACAGGCGCGAGCCAATCGGGAATATCTATGCAGTTTTTACGGCATCATCAAAGGCAGTGCTAAATATGTCTGTTTTGTCTTCATCACCGGTGTGAGCATGTTCTCTAAGATCAGCCTGTTCTCGGACCTCAACAACCTCAAGGACATCAGTCTAGATCCCCGTTTCGCCACGATTTGCGGATATACCGATACTGATCTTGACACTGTCTTCGCCCCCAAGTTAAAGAGCCTAGACCGTAACGAAATCCGCACCTGGTACAATGGTTATAGCTGGCTTGGCGAAGAGCGGGTTTACAATCCGTTTGATGTACTCTTACTTTTCGACGAGCGCAAGTTCAAACCCTATTGGTTTCGGACTGGCTCACCGCGATTTCTCTTTGAAACGATGCAAGGAAAATCAGTAAATCCGCTGGAGCTGGAAGGGCGCTGGACTGATGAGACGTTGGTTTCAAAATTTGAAATCAATGATATCGAAGTAGAGGCCTTATTATTCCAGACCGGTTACTTAACCATCGTTGATGAACGGAGTGATGGTTTTGATACACTCTATAAGCTCGACTATCCCAATCAGGAGGTGCAAATCAGCCTGAACCGGGGATTACTGCAGTACCTCGGGAAGCCAATGAAAGAAGCAGCTAACGAGGGGCGGGATCTCTGCGCACTTCTCACGACCAACGACTTTGAAGGCTTCATGGAAACACTTAAGGCTTACCTAGCTAGTATTCCCTACCAGTGGCACACGACAGGCAATCTTCCCCGTTATGAGGCATGGTATGCCAGTCTACTACATATGAGTTTTCGAGCCATCGGCGTGGATGTACGTTCCGAAGACCCTTCCAGTCATGGTCGAGCCGACATGGTGGTGTTAACGGGCGGGCAGGTGTTTATTTTCGAGTTCAAAATGTCGGAAACAGCCGATAAAACAGAAGCCGCTTTGGAGACCGCTATCGCTCAGATGCGAGAACGGGGCTATAATGAAAAATATCAAGACCGGAAGGAGCCTATCCATCTGATCGCAATTGCCTGCGGTTGTGAAGACCGTACACTATTGGATATCCGAGTTGAGTCCGCAGGATAAGAGTTAAGAAGGTTCCAAAGACGTTTGTAAAATTCCATATCCATAAGCATCGTCAAGAGCTTTGACGGGTCACAATATGCGATGAATTAAAACATATCTCAACACTGACGATTTCTTCAATACTGCGAAATGCTCCATGATATCTGACATTTGTGATTACATTGAACTAACCTGACAATTTATCAAGCTCGGCAAAGACGCTGTTGAAAAGGCAGATTTTGAGGCACAAAATGCGTGGATTCGCCTTTTGTGTTCAGCGTGGCCTGACATACTTAAGCAATATCGTGTTGTCCTCTTGTCGTCCGCAGGAACAGGAAAAACAATAGAAATTAAGAACTAATGTGGTGAGTTACGTAAGGATGGGAAATCCGCTTTTTCATTTGGCTTGAATATCTCGCATCAGGTTTTTCCGAAATTACCTTCGAAATTGAAATCCATGCACTTAAGACAACGCTTACCTCACTTAAGTCTCCTCAAGACGACATTGTGATGATGGATCACGGAATTGCGACAAAAGAAAAGCTCACGTGGATGCGGTCTCAGAAGTATTTTTACTTAGTGATGTCGCGAAGTTTCAGGTGAGTGTTTGAACCTCAAGCGGAAGAGACTAAAACGATAGCTACCTTGAATAGCGAAGTTGTTATTTAGTGTCTGTAAAAAAACCCTAAATTCGATATTAAAACGCTGAAAAAGTTGACTCTTTTGTCATTTTTCTCTGGCGAAGATTGCGGGTATTTGATACAATATCAACAATTATAACCAAGATTTGCCCCAAATCAGCCAATCTTCGCCAGAATCTCTCGAAAGAAAGGTCACATTATGCGCACATCCTTCGC
>JAPORV010000373.1 GCA_026710055.1 Aestuariivita sp. | reverse complement strand
AAACGACAAAAGAGTCAACTTTTTCAGCGTTTTAATACTGATTTTTAGGTTTTTTACGGACACTATCTAAACGGCATAAGTCCGATGGACACTCATTATTGCAGTTAAGTAGAAGTGATATCCTATGAAAATCAGCCTTAGTGCAATTTTACCCCTAAAAAGAAATTCCACCAATTCTTTTTGCCAAAACATCATTCAAGTTTGGTTAGAACAGATAACAAAAACTTACGATCTTCTGGTAAGGGCTTATTTCCAAGCGTAGGTGCCATTTTTGTCTCTAAAAAATATCCAGTCGTTTGTAGCCCTTTAATAACTTCCAAAACTGATTCTGGTTCTTCTCCTCGCAAACATGATGGCAACGGAAGAAGTTTAGTAACCCAATTCCCGGCACCTTCAGACGTTACGGCACGACCCGACTGAGGTGAAACATAATCCAAATCATCTTTCCGACCAGTAACCGCGCACTTTGCTAAGTCTAATCCAAATCCTGTTTCTGCTAATAAAGTCATTTCCCAATGCAAATAAGCAAGCGGCCATACGCTATCTTGCCCCAATAAATCCAATAATTTCTCAGTATGCCGATAGAGTACCGAATATGGTTCGCGCTCAGGCAACGCAAAATCCAATAAAGCCGCAACCGCTTTCAAACCAGCAAGTGACAATCGGCCTGACATTGCAGTTGCAGCACGACTTCTGACTGTTTCAACACCAAATGTACCAATATGCTGTTCGATACGTGCACGCCATGAAAGATCTAACTGTTCACCGAGTTGAAGTATCGGCGCCATGCGCCGACTTGCGCCACCGTATACAACACCCGAGTGACGACCATATTCCTCAGTAAATGCGGTAATGATCGCCGCCGATTCGCCAAGGCGCCTCTTTGAAAGTAAAATTCCTTCAGCTCGCCATTTCATAAAAATTACCTAGCGCAACACTCAAACAAAATTTAATTTTATATCACGCCTTCAAAGTTTCTTGGCTGATTTTCACGCTAAATTCATTAAATTTTGATTTCACTCTAAACCTTCCTCGTTTAACAAATGTCTCCTTAACTTATCTTCAACTTCCACGACCCAAATATCTGGATCACTAGATCTCTGCCGCGCAATCACTTCATTAGCCTTGTTTTCATCTCCATCAAATAAACTGATCCAACATCGCTTTTCATTCATCAAGTCATAAGACCTTTGATAAATTCCTGCGTAGCCATTCAAATAATTTATTTTGACTAAAACAGCGCCAGAAGAATCATCGCCGTGAACAACAACAAACCCCTGAATATTTGCCAACTGTAACCGCGCTAAATAAGCTTGTATCCAAAACTTTGATGCTAACCGAGTCACACGTCTTGACCAGTAAACTGCAAGCCCATCTGCTCATATCTTTCCCGTTCATCCATCCAATTTGGCCGTACTTTTACGCGAATAAACAAATGTACTCGTAAGTGCAGAAATTCTTCGAGCTCTTTACGCGCAGCGATACTAACTGCCTTGATTGTTTCACCCTTATTTCCAAGCACAATACCTTTATGACCCTTGCGTGTAATATAGATCACTTGCTCAATATGTATTGACTTATCTTTTCTTTCTTCCCAGAATTCTGTTTCAACAGTTGATTTATATGGCAATTCCTGATGTAGCCGCAAAATTAACTTTTCCCTAGTCACTTCTGCCGCGATCAATCGAAGTGGACGATCAGTAATTTGATCTTCGCCATAAAGCCATGGCCCATGAGGCACCTGTTCAGCCAACCAACCATTTAGATCTGCGACGCCATCACCGGTCTTCGCGGAAAGCATAAAAGTTTGGTCAAAATTAAACATAGCATTAAGTTTCGACGATAATTCCAGCAGAATGTCTGGTTTTTCGCGATCTATTTTATTTATAGCCAGCGAAGTTGGCCCAACTTTGGCTCTCGTATGCAAATTTCGAATAATTAATTCCACACCTTCTGTTACGCCACGATGCGCTTCAATCAAGAGGAGAACAATATCTGCATCTTCAGCCCCACCCCATGCTGTCGCCACCATTGCTTGTTCCAATCTTTGTCGAGGTTCGAATAAGCCTGGTGTATCAAGAAAGATAATTTGGGACTGATCTATAATTTGGATGCCGCGAATTTGTGCACGTGTTGTCTGAACTTTGTGAGTAACGATTGAGATCTTTGCCCCTATCATCTTATTCATTAGCGTTGATTTTCCCGAGTTTGGTTCCCCGATAAGAGCAACAAATCCGGCGCGAGTCTTCATTCTATGTTTCCCATTAATCTTACTAATAATTTTTGAGCTGCTGCTTGCTCGGCTTGACGCTTTGAGCCAGCTTGTGCTTGATCTGAACGCCCATCGGTTAATTTGGCCATTATATCAAAAACAGGCGCATGATCTGGACCTCTTCTTGAGATAATAGTATACTCAGGACTGTCCATGCCTTGTGAATGTGCCCATTCCTGCAAAGCAGTTTTTGCATCCTTTGCATCAGAGTCAACTTTCTGTATTCGATCACCCCATAAACGAAGCACCATTTTACGCGTTGTTGACAAACCAGCGTCACAATAAACTGCTGCAATCACTGCTTCCATTGCGTCCTCTAAAAGCGTTTTCTTCTTTCGTCCGCCAGACAACATTTCTGAACGCCCGAGCTTTAAAAATTGACCTAATTTTATTTCAAGCGCAACTTCTGCGCAGGTTTCTTTTCTCACAAGCGCATTTAACCTTGAAGCCAATTGACCTACAGTGGCACTTTGATCCATCTGCATGAGAGCTTCTGCAACAATGAGAGCTAACACTCGATCTCCAAGAAATTCCAGTTTTTCATTATCTTCTAATTTAGGAGACTTGATTGAAGAATGTGTAAGCGCCTTTAGTAATAAAGATTGATCATTGAATTGATACCCAATCCGTGCCTCAAAGGCATGTAATTTCTGGGGTATTGTCACTCTATCGACTTAAAGAAACGATTACTGCGCCAAGTCCAGAACGCAAATAATGACGCCCCTGCAGAGGAAAAGACAATTCTATCGGCTCGCCCAACTAAATTCTCGAACGGCACAAATCCAACACCGCCTATGCGAGTCGCATAACGGCTGTCTGAAGAATTGTCTCTATTATCGCCAACAAAAAAGAAATGTCCGTCAGGTACAGTAAATTCCCGAGTATTGTCCGAACTTTGATTCCTAATATTCAAAACGACGTGACTTCGGTTATTTGGTAATGTTTCGAGCTGACGTTGTTTTTCACAATTTCCGCCCTTTCTAAGATTTTGATTCATACACTGTGGCGTAACCCCTGTCGGACCTTGCCCGGCCTTTGCCTCAATGAAAGTACCGGCTTCTTCTAATTTAACGGGATTGCCATCAATATTAAGTGTACCATTCTTGAATTGAATTTTTTCACCAGGTAATCCAATTAATCGTTTAATAAAATCACGTCCAGAAATAGGATGCCGAAAAACGACAACATCGCCTCGCTCTGGAAATCGTCCGAATAATCGCGTGTTATCTCCTTGCAAAAAACCACAAATATCTTTTGCATCAATGTCAATCCCCAACGATTGAATACGCACACTTGGACAAGAGGCATAAGAATAGCCGTAGATCATTTTGTTTACAAAAAGAAAATCTCCAACAAGTAAAGTCTCTTTCATTGAGCCTGACGGAATCCAAAATGGTTGAAAAAATAATGTCCGAAAGACTCCTGCGATAAGCAACGCATATATAATTGTCTTGATTGTTTCAACAATAAAACCTGAAGACTTTTTTTTCTTAGCCATAAAATTTCCATTTAAAAATCGTAAAGACTTACGCTATCATGCAATTACGCCAAATTGCACCAAGAAATCAATTTGTTAAATTACAGGCAATGCTTCAATCACGACAGTTGCTTGCGCAAACGGATGATCATCAGTCAGCGAAACATAAATCTTTGATTGATACCCTGGTGGCGTCATTTCTTTTAAACGATGTAATGCCCAACCGGTGACGTGCATCATTGGCTGACCAGTAGAAAGATTGTTAACTGAAATACTTTTCCACGCAATTCCCATTCTTAAACCAGTACCAAGTGCCTTTGAGCAGGCTTCCTTGGCAGCCCATCTCTTCGCAAAAATACCCGCAACTTGACGTTTACCATAAGCATGTTGCCGCTCTGTTTCTGTCAAGACTCGATAACAAAATCGATCACCGAACTTATTAAGAACACGTTGAATACGTTCAATATTGATTATGTCTGATCCAACACCCAATAGCATGACCTAACCTCCAGCAAATAGGGGGAAACTAACACCTAAAGAGTAGGCCAGGCATATTCCCAACCCCAAACCAGCTGATGTGACACCTTGGCGTTGTGCAACCCATCGACCAATTAATCCGTAGAATATTATAAAAATAACAATAACCGGTGCGATCAATATCAAAAAGAAAAGTCCATTTGAATTCAAAAAAACAGCGAGACCTAATGATCCTAAAAAAGCAATTCTCGCCAAATAGCGTCTTGACCAATGTGTAAGCCCACCATTCGCAATAAGCGAGTCAGCTAACATGAACGGAATGGTGCCGATGGTCAAGATCAATATAATGTGTACTCGTTCCAAAGTTGGTAAGAAATTCGCGGCATAGCGATCAAGCAAAAAACCAATTACAATGAGGCCCCAGAATATTATAGCACCCAAACCCAACCAAGATATTCTTCCGAGTGATATTCCATAAAACCGGAGCAATACGAGTTGAATCAGTCCATAAATGCCAAGATGAACCGCCAAATAATCTGCAATCAGGACTGAAAGAATATCCGGTTTAATAACGGCAGTGACAAGTGGTACCAAAATGAGTGGCATAAGTACAATGGTTGCAAATTGTAACCAAGTCAGCGAATAATCTGTTATTTTTACCATTCTTGGTAATATTCGTGAAACAGGTTGCGCTAATAGAATTGACATCAAGAAGAGAACTAATGTCCAGAATCCTGTTGCTACAATTTGCGGCGACCTATCACGATCATAGTATTCGTTAAGCCATGCAATAGCTTGACGCCGTCCTTCTTGACTATGCAAAACGAGCACATGCTCTGCTGTCGGTACCACAACAACTTTTCGTTGTACGCCATCACGAACAGCAGTCTCTTCAATACCCGCATCCGAAGAAACCTGTGCTAATGCCTGCAGCGCTGCTTTGCGCAGAAAAGGCTCCCATGCACCTACAATCATTAGCATGTTCATTGGATGCGTTGAAGTTACTGCCTGACTAAATGCAGAAATAACAACCAACGGCCCAATAGTTTCTTGTATATCAGTTACCGCACGAATGATGATGTCCGTCGCAAAGGAATGTCCCAAGAGTGCTACAGGAGCATCTGCATCAACAAAATCTACAACTGAATTTAGCTGTTCGATCAATTGCTTAGTAACCCCGTCTACTGAATTCAAATCACCTTTCATTGGCGTTGAGTTCCTGCCATGACCGTAGAAATCAAAAGAAAAGACGCGGTATCCAGCTTGTGCAAGTGCAAAAGAATAACTCTGCATGATTTGCTTTGAACCAGCAAAACCATGAGCGACAATGACCGACGGACCGTCACCATCATAAATCGTTATAGGTGTCTCATGCAAAATCACCTGCTTGATGTTGATACCTGACCTAGCACTTTCCAAGACATAAATTGCCATAGCGAACAAAATTCCACAACAAAACAGTAAAAGACCGTTAGAAAATCGCAAAAATTATCGCCTCTGCCCTAAACTGAATACTTTCGATATCAGATATCTCTTTCAAAGGTTTTCTTCAACTATTGAGTATAATCCTGATTATTACAGATCGTTGGAGGTCTTGTCTACAATATCAGTCATTCCTGCTAACTCGGGTAAACAGTAATGAGAGTCTTTCAAGTTCTAAATCTTTGAAAAAATGAGAAAAATTTTTCCAAAAATAACAAAAGTTATAATTTGGGCGCGTATAAAAAATTTATAAAAAAATAAAAATCAAGGTCGTGCAGCATTCATACGCCGGCGCATTTCGGCAATTGCTGGCTTTAATCCATTAAATATAGCCTCTCCGATCAAAAAATGACCAATATTGAGTTCAACGACTTCTGGAATCTCTGCAATTGCCATCACTGTATCATATGTCAAACCATGCCCTGCATGCACTTCCAAACCTAATTCCTGGGCAAATTTGGCCATAACTTGAATTGCTTCAAGTTCTCGGTCGTAATCCTCATGCCGACCTTCGGCATATGCATCGCAGTAGGCACCGGAATGTAATTCAATCACTTGCGCACCTACACGCTTCGCTGCTTCAATCTGATCACTTTGCGCCGCAATGAATAGAGATACACGACATCCGGCTGTACATAAAGGCGCAATAAATTGTGCTAATCGCTTTTCTTCGCTGACAACATTCAACCCGCCCTCAGTGGTTCGTTCTTCTCGTTTCTCTGGAACCAAGCAGACAGCATGCGGCTTATGTCTTAAAGCAATTTTCTGCATCTCAGTGGTCGCGGCCATCTCTAAATTCAATGGCAGCGATATTTGCTCTATAAGTCTTTCAATATCAGTATCAGAAATATGTCTTCGATCTTCACGTAAGTGAGCTGTTATGCCATCAGCACCAGCTTCAATAGCCAGTTGAGCAGCGCGCAGTGGATCTGGATTATCCCCGCCACGCGCATTTCGTACTGTCGCAACGTGATCAATATTTACACCCAAACGCAAATACTGTGCATTCCGTATCATGTGTTATCCAATATGTTTAAGTTATCCAAGAAAATCATAACTCTCTAAGCAAATCTAACTGCTTTTTGCCGATTTCTTTGGCGATGCTTTTTTTTTTATTGCGGCCAGTTTTGCCTTTAATTTACCTTTACGACGGCTCTGATAAGCACGAATAATTGAAACCGATAAAAAATAAAGAACTGAAGCTGCAATAATGCCCGGTAAAATGCCGCCAACAAGGTAGGGCAAAAAGATCTCTTGAAAAAAAGCCAATAAAATTGTCCAATCAGCAATATTCTCCGTAAAGATAGCAAAAAAATTATGCTTTAAGTCACGCCATGCATTTATAAAATTATCAACAACAGAACTTTGGCTGCCTTCAATGAATTCTGTTCTCATTATCCAATGACCTAATTTTAGTGAAACAAAACCAATCGGTACATAAGTGAGTGGATTTCCGAAAAAAGTCGCCATTAAAGCCGCAATTATGTTTCCATTGAGAACACGCGCTATTATCGCTGCCGTGATAAAATGAAGCCCATATAATGGTGTAAAAGTAACAAAAACACCAGCCCAAATTCCACGCGAAATACGTTCTGGGCTGTCTGGTAAGCGCCGTACCCTGTGTCTGATGTAACGAAATGCCCGCGCCCAACCGCCTTGAGGATATAAAAATCGTGCGAAAATAGCTAATATTGATCGTTGATCCCGACGCTTGAAAACCACCCATCAACCCCTTCTCGTAACTTAGTCGTGGCTATTCCAAGACTGCTGACCTCTTGGCGTTTTTCGATAACGCTCTAATGCCGAAACATCACTATCAGCCTCCAACGCCACCATCAAGGACAACAATTGCTCTATATCTCTCAATTGGATATCAATCATCATTCGATAAAAATCTGGCTTACGGTCAATAAAGTTCAGATTTGAGATATTTGCCTTTTTTTCACCAATTAAGGTACAAATTCGACCTAACACCCCGGCGTCATTTCCAATAGTGATATCTAATGTGGTACTGTAGATTGGCGGATGCACACCGGCCTGCCAATGTAAATCAACCCAACGTTTTGGTTGATCTTCATATTGGCTCAATAAGTCACAATCAATCGCATGCACAATCACACCTTTTCCACGGTGCGTTATACCAATAATTCTTTCCCCTGGGAGAGGAGCGCAGCATGTCGCTCTTTCAAACGATTGCCCATGTCGTAGCCCTATCACTGCAGCACGAGGCGAAATTTCATCCTGATTCTCAAGCGCAATATTCGAATATACTGCCGTAACAACATCATGTGCTGTTATTTCGGCACTTCCAAGCTGTGCCAACAACGCATCTCTATTTTCAATTCGAAGATGTTTTGCAGCAGTATCAAGTACTTTATCGGTCAATTTTCTTCCAATATGCTCAAAAGCGGCACGTGCTAATTCACGTCCCAAACGGATAAATCGGCCCCTATTCATCTCGCGTAAAGCACGACGAATCGCGGCGCGTGCTTTTCCTGTTATTGCCACTTCAAGCCAACTTGTTTGCGGAGTCTGGCCCTCAGCAGTAATGATTTCGACTGCTTGTCCATTTCGTAATCGCGTCCAAAGCGGTGCGCGCACACTATCCACTTTAGCGCCAACAGCGGCAGATCCAATGCGTGTGTGAATAGCAAAAGCAAAATCAATCAGAGTCGCACCGCGCGGCAGTTTAATAACGTCGCCTTTAGGCGTAAAACAAAAAACCTTATCAGAATACATTTCTAATTTGACTGCTTCAAGAAATTCATCATGATCATCACGACCTTCAAATTGCTCATTAAGCGAAGAAATCCATTTAACGGGATCTACTGCAAAAGGGTTTTCAGCCCGAACACCGTCACGATAAGCCCAGTGGGCCGCAACACCTGTCTCTGCAACGTCATGCATGGCTTGAGAACGAATTTGAACTTCGACTAACTTACCATCACGACCGGATACTGTCGTATGAATTGAACGATACCCATTCGATTTTGGTTGGCTAATATAGTCTTTGAAACGGCCTGGTACAGCACGCCAGCGACGATGAATGGTACCAAGTGTCGCATAACATTCTGCGTCTGTGGCTGTTACCACCCGGAATCCATAAATATCTGAGAGACGAGAGAACCCCTGTTCTTTCTCTTGCATTTTTCGCCATATTGAGTAGGGTTTTTTTGCGCGACCAAATACATCAGCTCTAATGCTAGCTTTTTCGAGTTCCATCTGCATATCACCGGTAATATGATTGATAATATCGCCGCTGTCCTTCTGTAATCTGATGAATCGACGCATAATTGATTGACGTCCTTCGGGATTAAGCACACGAAATGCTAAGTCCTCTAATTCCTCTCGCATCCACTGCATGCCCATGCGACCTGCAAGCGGAGCGTAGATTTCCATTGTCTCACGTGATTTTTTGATCTGCTTTTGCGAATCTAATGCCTTGATCGTCCGCATATTATGTAATCGATCTGCAAGTTTAACAAGGATAACACGAAGGTCTTTAGACATTGCAATAAAGAGTTTACGGAAGTTCTCGGCTTGCTTGGTCTCATGACGCGATGATTTCAAATTGGTTAATTTGGTAACGCCATCAACCAACATGGCGACTTCCTCACCAAATCGCTTCGCAATTTCACTATATGACGTTTTCGTATCCTCAATAGTATCATGAAGAAGCGCCGTCATTATTGTTGCGTCATCTAGTCTTTGCTCTGTTAGAATAGCAGCAACTGCTACTGGATGTGCAAAGTAAGGATCACCTGAGTGACGGAGTTGCCCTTCATGCATTTCCTGACCAAATGCATAAGCATCAAGAATTCGATTGGAATTTGTCTTCGGGTTATAGGCGCGGACCAGCGCAACCAAGCCTTCTGCTGCTAACATCTGATCCTCATGCAGATTACTCTGGACGATTTGCCTCCACTAACGCACGGAGCAAATTCTTTTCAATTTCTTCACCATCTGGCACATCTACTTCATTACTCATTAGAAGTGTCATTTGATCTTCCTCAGGTGTATCGACTTCGATTTCCATCTGATTAGACTCTATCAGGCGTTCACGCACTGAGTCAGCTTCTTGAGTTTCTTCCGCAATTTCTCGCAATGCAACAACAGGATTTTTATCATTCTCCCGATCAACTGTAATTTCAACACCTGATGATATCTCGCGTGCACGATGAGCTGATAACACAACGAGTTCAAATCTATTAGGAATTTTGTCAACACAATCTTCAACAGTTACCCGGGCCATTTGCAATTCCAATCACATTGTTAAGAAAGAAATAATAACCTAATTATAATTCTTAAATTTGGCAAGGTATCAATTGCCAAAAGTGCCGAAGCAAAGAGACAATTTTTTGTGCTAAATTCTTTCACAACGTAACAAATGGCGTAGCGTCAACCCGTTCGATCTTTGGCAAATGACTGGATACATGTGTTTGTTGCATAATTCTAGGACATACCCATTAACATGGACATTTAAGGGGATTACATACTATGGTGGCGATACCGCTATATGTGGCATTGATTTACAATTTTGAACACTAAATTATGAGAATAGCACCACTTTTGTATATAATTCCCACATTTAAATAGTGTTTGCTCACATCAAATATCAGCGATTATGATGATCATGCCTTTCACTATTTTTGTTGTGAAATTTTTTTCTGATGATTGGACGAAGTATTTGATTAATGTGACGGTTTCTCACGGATTATTCAGGTTGATTCCGAGCATCCATTCAGATCTCGGGAGATAGTAGGGATACTGGGTCAGCTTTACTTTGAAATGGATCTAGTTCGAGAACATATCGGCGCAACCTAAGTGTGCCGATCATGGTCAACGTCGGTAATCCTCGTATCAAATATTAATCAGTAGATGTTTTCATTTGGTGCAGAGGGATTTTCGTGCATGATGAGGATTTCAGTTATTATGGGCATTTATAGTGCGTTTAAAGACGCATCATTAGAGATCAAAAATATGAGCGCAAAAAGCGACGACAACGACGTTTCGTTAGCCGCACTTTTCAAAAATAATTATTTCTTTCCTGACAGCTGGAGTCCTTCTGCCGCTTTGTGGCGGCGAAACTATGCGGGCTTTTGCTGTAAAATATCGCATAACAATATGACTTTGCATGACGAATTCCCCATAGATTTCATATTGTTATGATAAAATTTAATTTCACGGTTTGGCATTCGCCCAAAATCTAAGTCCTTAGCAGACATCCGTTAATATTATTTGTCCAAAGATTGCGCAGGGTGCAAAATTATCCAAATCTAGAATCAAGCTTGGAGGAAATTAAAGTCAACAACAATTACATGCATTTTGTTAATGAGTCATAAACGTATAACATGCTCACCAGTTGTGTAACGCTGTAGCAAAGGTCTGTCATGAGTGATTTATTTACAAAGCACGAATTTCTCTTAACGTCTCTACCGGAAGAGAATGAACCAACTCGGCTATTGTCTTTTTCAAAATTGGATGACGCCATGTTGGCGCAATATCATGTAATGGAACAAGAACAAAAGCTCGCTCGGCCATCCTCGGATGCGGAAGAATTAAGTGTTGTGGAGAGCGTAATTGCTGATTTTGTTCATCAAGGCTTTCCCAAGCACAAAAGACATCTACACTTGGTATGACTGATTGTTCTGCAGCAATGAGGTCTAAATCAAGTGTCCGCATGCCCCATCTCGTTGCGCGATCGCGCCCCATTTTCTTTTCAATACGATGCAAAGATTCGAGGACATTCTTAGGTGTCTTTTTTGTATGAATAACAGCAGCAGCATTTACATAATCTGGCCCAAATCCAACAGGAAAGCAAGGGGTTGAAAAAAATCTGCTCAACCGCCTAACCGATAACCCCTCCAATGTTAATTCGTGTGATGCTTGCACTAAATTCATAGCTGGGGAACCTTCTGGAACAGGCAGGTTTGCTCCCATAGCAATAAACATTTCTAAATTAGAATCCAACATGCCCAATATCAGTTCAATAGTCTAAAGTAATTCGATTAGTTCAACGAAAGTGAACATACCGATCACTATTTGGAGGCTTTGTATGCCAGAGCTTCTGAAGTTTTAGTAATCATGGATCACGATAAAATATATGCTTTTTCACTCCATAATGATCAGAAATCAATTCCCGAAGTAACTCATTTAATCGTTAAGCAAAGTTCTTTATTGTGAATTTTTTCTTATGATCCGGCGGGGTGTTTCATTAATATCAATTATGACGTTTTTTTAGATATTCAAAACCCATTGACCGAGTTCGAGTTGTCAAAAAAACTTTCTACAGCAAGGACCGCATCCGGGATGTCATTGACCAATGCATCCACGCCAATTTGTTTTATCGAATCAGAATGACTAGATAAAATGGCGCCACTTATAATGATTTTTAAGTCTGGACGTGTCACTCGCAATGCCAAAATTAATCGAAATAGTGAATTAAGATGTTTAGTACCGGATAATGATAAACCAATCAAATTAACTTCATTGTCATCAACCGCATGAAGAATTTCATCATGCGATTTATCAATCAAATGAATTACGGGCCAACCTTTTCTTCGAAATAAATCTGTCGCCATTTCCACTCCAAGCGTATGCTGTTCGCCTGGAACTGCTGCAAATATAAGGCCTGGTTTAGCCATTAAATTAGGCGCAGGTGACCGCCGACGTAGTGAATTCATTATCGTATATATTCGGGCCATAGCTAAGCTAACTTCTTTAAATGACAAAGTATCACTTTCCCATTGTTCGCCTAACTTTCTTGCTGCTTCGCCAAGATAACTCCGATATATCTTATCAAGTGAAATACTAGCCATGCGTAACTGCCAGATGAACTTATTTGCCTGATAAGAACGGGGGTTGCATAAGGCTTGACAGAAAAAATTAATCTCGCTTTCAGGCGCCCGCCAATCGTGACGAGAGCTGACGGTCAGTTTATCAAGAATTTCTCTAGCGAGAAACTCAAGTGCATGCGATGAGATCACTTGATTCAGTGGTTGTAATGCGTCGCTCGGCAATGATGATATAATCTTAGTATTCTGTTCTGTCATGACCTTCACATGATCTTCGTCGGACACATTTGTACTGTATGATTGCAAATCATAACGCCTACAAGATTTAAATTGTATTGGTTTTTGTTAGATTTACCAATACATTCTTTAAACATTAAGCACCTGCATGTTGATTTTTGCGCTCAAGTCTTGAAATTTGACGCTGAAATAGGAGTCGATGTTCTATAACTGACAAAGTGGCGATTGTGGCAACTTTATTATTTCATTTCTGGTGGTTTTCGGAAGCAATTGGAACATCGCAGATGGGATTTTTTCTTACATCAACTAATTCTAAATTCTATGAATTGATTTACAATGTACTGTTGCCGTATAATGACAGATTATATTTCAAGCTAACTTGACATGAACTTCAGGAGAAGAAAACAGGCGCATGCCGATTTTCAAAATTAACGATAAAAAAATTACTAGTGTACCAACTGCATTGAATTGATGGAAATATCACTTTCATTTTTGAGGTGCATTTTCCCTTCACAAAGCTGGATGGTTGAAAAATCTACTGTCTTCACAAATTATAAACCATCAATTCAATAATTTCGGGATACTAGGATCAAACAAACATCATTTAAAGAGCAGCGGATTTATGAACGGCGTGATCTGCAAATGCTTTTAAAATCCGACATAAGTGTTATTGCGCCAGATACATTAAGTAGTAGTCGCTTAATTTGGCAAGTGGGAAAACAGCAACGGGAGTATCGATCTTCTATATATTAATAAAGATGCAAATCTGGTTGTGATCGAATTTAAGAGTACAGAGGATGGCGGGCACATGGAACTTCAAGCCATCCGATATGCCGCGATGATCTTAACCCTTGTATTCGAAAAGCTGATTGAAATTTATAAATAGTGTCTGTAAAAAAACCCTAAATTCGATATTAAAACGCTGAAAAAGTTGACTCTTTTGTCATTTTTCTCTGGCGAAGATTGCGGGTATTTGGTACAATATCATCAATTTTAACTAGGATTTGCCCCAAATCGGCAAATCTTCGCCAGAATCTCTCGAAAGAAAGGTCACATTATGCGCACATCCTTCGCCATACAACCCCTTCTTGGCAATACTGCCATCGAACAACTCAGCTTTGACCCTAACT
>JAPORV010000125.1 GCA_026710055.1 Aestuariivita sp. | reverse complement strand
TGACCTTTCTTTCGAGAGATTCTGGCGAAGATTTGCTGATTTGGGGCAAATCTTAGTGAATATTACTGATATTGTCCCAAATACCCGCAATCTTCGCCAGCGAAAAATGAGAAAAGAGTCAAGTTATTCAGTATTTTAATACTGATTTTTAGGTTTTTTTACAGACACTATCTAATGAGCTTTTAAGTTCCCTTTAAGGAACTTTTATACCAAAGTCACACCATTCTGCATAGCCTGGCGCACCTGCTTTCCACAGTTCTTCGGTCGGCCATTTGGCCGGGCCACATTCCGGACCGGGCTTGAGAAGCGCCGTATACCCGTCAGTTTCATACTGTTCAGGGTTGTCAAGGGCATTACGAAGATCTTGACAATCTGTAGGTGACGTTGCGGAGCAGATCATGCCGTAGACGCGGATGCCGACCCAGAAATTGGAAAGTCTCTCCCCCCCTTCAACGTAGATATTACAGTCCTGGATACCGAATGACTGTCCTGGCGTGTAGGTGGTTTCTTGCCTGTAAGCATTTACAAATGGACAGCGTCGCAGCCATCCCTCGTTGCCAAGGCCGAGTGTACCGATGAATCCATCTACACCCGAACCGCCATAGTACCCCGTTGACTTGATAGGTAGAGCCATGGATGTGCTCCCCGGAATGGCTGATAGGAGAATACTGCCATTCGTGATTCCTTTGGCTGTGTTGTCAAGGACGCTTGACCTGCTAGCCGCGTCCTGAATGTTCTGCGCCATAACCGGCGCTGACATCAGCATCGCCACCAGCGCAGCAGCGAGCGTCACTACTCGTTGTTTCACTATAAATTTCCTTCCTTGTTTTTGCGCGACCCGAAAAGGGGGGGGGGGTAATAGACACTTTATTTACTCCTCTGTAGTTGATCACAATTTGTTTACATAATCTGTACATAACATGTCAATTCATAGTCAACAATTCCCGCTAACTTTTTTTCATGTGATACGGTGTAACTCAATTTGTTTGGTCAGGCAGTTACGTAGCGTCGTACTTTACACCGGACGAAATCCTCCCATTGGTTGTTCGCCCCACAGCTTTTGAGTGCCAACAATGTGTTGGCACCAACTTTTGACCAACGAGCCCCGGATGTCTTGAAGCAACTGGCCGCTAGGGTCTTGCGACCACTCCCGATCTGTCGCCCTCGGGCTCAATCATCATCGTAGCGCATCCAGCCCTTGTTCGCTTCATCGTCATTAATCCATCGCGCGATGGCGTCACCCTAGTGCCGGTGGGGGCGCAGACTACGGTAACGTCCCACGGGCGTGAGGGTACGACGATTTTTTATTTGCAATCAACGATTCAGATGGCGTAAAGTCCGACGGGCGTGAGGATACGACGCCTGCGCGAGCAAGGCTGAGATAAATGCCGCGAATATGCCGATCACAGCCTTGTCCACAAGCGGCGTAACCGTCACGGCTCCGGAAGTCACATGGAACCAAGTGCTTGCGCGGCTTGGTAACAGACAGGCGCCGACTAATTCCATTGTCAGCGCCAATGTTTTCGTCGCCAATACAAACACATCAGTAGGAAACGGTGATGGTGTTGCAGTCATCAGCAGCTCATCGCCAATCTATGCCGGAAGGAGCGTGGCCCGCACGGATTTAGCGGCAAAAACGCTGTATTTTATTGAGCGAGGTTAATGCTGGTATACATGGGAGCTTATACGCTTAACTTGCCAAAATAGCTTGACACACTCTGAACGTTGGCGTGACAACGATGGTCGAAAGATCACTCTGGATCGCATTGCATCTGTAAGCGTTACCCTTTGCGATGAAACAAAGCACTTCGCGGTCGAATTGTGGAAGACATTTAAGATGGTCATAGCCGCAAGCCTGGCGCCGTATCAGTACAATTCTACATGACCAAAAAGAAACCGCTGTCAGAACACAAGCCAAGGGTCCGACCGCGCACGCGGATCATCAATCTGGGCGCCACGCTGGAACAGGCGACGCGTGCGTTTTTATCTCACGTGAAGCCAGTCGGTCCGTCGCGGCGGCTGCACAACCGAAAACTCAAGTGGGCTTGACGAAAATGACGTTTTGGCAAGTTAAGCGTATAAGCCCCTATACTTGGACAGGCGGGCCAGATAATCGCGAGACGTTGTTTCATGACGGGCGGAACCTACAACCTAGCCATCAATCCCGGTGCAGGCCAGACGAACAGCGGGTGCTTCTCGATCAGCCCACGCACGCGTAAAGACGTTCGCAACTGTTGGTGCGGTCGTGGCAACAATTCCTCACGGATTTTGGGACTGTTCGCGAACGAAACGCAAAACCAGGCTCTTAGGGACAGTTTAGATTGCCGCCGGTGGCACATGCGGGGCGGTCTTCGGATCGCCCTTTTCTTAAAACTTTATCTCTATGTGGAAGATACGTGTTCACTTTATTTCTATCTGATTTTATGCTAGGATATCATCAGATTTGGAAAAAAGAAATAGGGTAATACTCCCCAAGCAATACAAACCACTATTTCTCTAAATTTACCAAAAATACTCACAATAATGAAAAGATAATGTCATTCACCTGATGTATTTTTAATAATACTCAACGCGAGTCGGTAAACCTTCCGGCGTGCAACACCAGTAGTTTCCGAAACTAGATCAACCGCATCTCTTACAGACATTGACTTTAAAGACTCCCGCAAAATACCGCTAAGATTTTCTACAGATCGCCCATTTGATCGTTCGCGATCAATTAATATAACAACTTCACCTCTCAAGCAATTGCCGTCCAAATAATTTGCTAATTCAGATAGAGTACCTCGAATTCTCTCTTCAAATCTTTTTGTTATTTCGCGGCAAATTGCCGCTTCACGATCTGGTCCAAATACCGCAATTGTATCTGAAATCATTGCTGCAATCCGCCGAGGAGACTCAAAAAAAATCAATGTTCCAGGCACATTGAATAATAATTTAAGTCGCGCTTTTCGCGCCGATGTGGTCTTTGGTAAAAAGCCAGAAAAGAAAAAACAGTCGCTTGGCAAACCTGACAAAGTCAATCCAGCCAAAGATGCCGATACGCCAGGTACAACAGTCACCAAATGGTCAGCAGCAATCACTGCATCTACAAGTTTAAATCCAGGGTCGGCAATCAACGGCATGCCTGCTTCCGATGTGTAGGCAACTGATTTACCATTCGCAATCTCTAAAATTAAATTCTGGCGCACAGATGCAACACTGTAATCATGATAAGGCAAAAGACGGCGACCGGAAACATTAATTTTATGAATCTTTAGCAACTTACGTAGTGTTCGACTATCTTCAGCTACAAGAATATCAGCTGACGCCAGCGTATCCAGCGCCCTCAAAGTAATGTCACGTGATGCGCCAATCGGCGTTGAAACCAGATAAAGTCCGGCCGAAAGTGTTGACTTAATAAAATTCAAAGTTAAACCAATCTTGTTAAATTAATTTCGTAATTCTTACTCAACCATGATTCTGTTTCTCGTCAAATTCAGGGATTTTTCATAATGGTCTTCAGCCGTTTTTTAGCAATACGTAAGTTGAGCTTCCTTTCTTTTTTTTTCGTCACAACGACAATGTTGATAGCTTGCCAAGAAACAACTGACTTAATCTCTACATCACGACCAGATAACATCAAGGCTGTCTCGGTTGCCTTACTGGTGCCTAAAGGCTCAAATAAATCAGGCGATGATGTGATAGCCGAAAGTTTAGAAAATTCTGCACAACTCGCAATTTTGGAATCCGCCGCCCGCGGCATTCAAATCACCCTGAATGTCTATCCCACTGAAAGAAATCCAGAAATTACAAAACTTCAAGCTATCAAAGCAATTGAAAATGGCGCACAAGTCATTCTTGGACCAGTCTTCACCGAAACAACGCGTGCTGCAAGTCTCGCCTTATCAAGTTCCAACGTAAACATCTTATCATTTTCTAACAATGCTAATGTCGCCGGTGGAAATGTTTTTATTCTCGGCCCCACCTTCCCAAATACCGCTAACCGGCTTACGGCCTATGCCAATAGTCAAGGAAAAAGAAACATAGTCATCATCCACGAAAATAGCGTTGCAGGACAAGCAGGGCACCACGCTATAGACACCGCAGCTGGTTCAGCGGGTGTCAATATTGTTGGTTCCGTTACTTACCAACAGACTCAGACAAGTGTAATTAGCGCAGTTTCCGAAATTGAGAAAGTCACTACTATCACAAATGCCGACGTGCTCTTTCTCACATCCACATCGTCGGGAGCATTACCTTTATTTGCACAATTGCTCCCAGAAGTAGGTGTAACTTCCGCTAACGTACAATATATTGGTTTAACCCGATGGGATATCCCGGTGCAAACGCTAGCACTCTCGGGCATTCAACATGGATGGTTCGCCCTACCTGACCCTATTTTTGCAACGAACTTTCAAGCCCGATACCACGATAAATTTGGAATAAGTCCTCACCCTATTGGAAGCCTTGCCTATGATGGGATTACCGCTATACATAGTTTATTGGAAAGCGGAGCAAATCCACGAAGCAAAGCGGCCCTTACGCAAAGTGCAGGATTTCAAGGCGCAACAGGCCTCTTTCGATTACTCAAGGACGGAACCAACGAGCGAAGTTTAGCCGTTGCAACAGTTCAAGATAAACAGGTACAAGTGATTGACCCAGCACCGCGATTCTTCTCAAATTTCGACAGTTAAACGAAGGAAAAACACTGAGCAATATCTTTCTGACACACTGATTTGTCCAGCGGAGAAAATCTTTCAACCGATTGACGTTCGTGAGGCACTAAAACAAACCGCTCAGCAAGATCTAAATGAACTACAATTAAGGCAATCTGCAGTTTCTATTTTACAAAGTGCTAAGAAAGTCGGGCAGTTTGAGATTGAAAGAGCTTTTGAACAACAACCATTTGCCGCACGCCCGCTTCTTAAGGCTTACACGTACCTAACTGACGGCCTCGTTAAGTCTACGCTACATTACACACTCGAATATATTCATCCACTGTCAGTTCCTACACAAAGTGAACGCATCGCACTAATAGCTGTTGGTGGGTACGGCCGCGGTGACATGGCCCCTTACTCAGATGTCGATCTTCTCTTTCTTTCACCTTACAAAATCACACCATGGGCGGAGAGCGTGATTGAAACAATGCTCTACATACTTTGGGACTTAAAGCTTAAAGTCGGTTATAGCTGTCGTACCATTAAGGATTGTATCAAACTGAGCGCTGAAGACTTCACTATTAGAACCGCGCTCTTAGAACAAAGATTCATTGATGGGGATAAATCTCTATCAAGTGACTTGAAGAAAAAACTCTATAACGAGGTCTTTTCGCAGACAGGCCGTGACTTCATAGAGGCGAAACTTGAAGAACGGGAAAAACGCCACCTTCGTCATGGTCAGCGATATATGGTTGAACCTAACGTTAAGGAAGGAAAGGGAGGTCTAAGAGATCTCCAGTCTTTGTATTGGATTGCGAAACACATCAGTGGTGCCAAAGAAAACTCAGAACTGGTCAATCTAGGCGTTTTTCATGATGACGAATATCAACTCTTTGTAAATGCAGAAGAATTCCTCTGGGCGGTTAGGTCTCATCTACACTTGTTAGCCAAAAGACCTGCGGAGCAGTTAACTGTTGATTTACAGGTCGCCATAGCTGAGCGTATGGGTTATGTCGATAGGCTTGGACGACGTGGTGTTGAACATTTTATGCAAGACTATTTCAGACACGCAACAGCAGTCGGCGACTTAACACGAATATTTCTAACAGACTTAGAAGCAAAACATGTGAAATCGGAGCCTCTGTTAGAAAAAATTTTCCGCCGACGCCCAACGGTTAAACAAGAGTATTCTGTTGTACACAATCGCTTAAGTGTCGCAAATAAGAATAAATTTTTTGAAAGTAAATTAAATATTCTGGGTCTCTTTGAAGAAGCGTTAAGAACTGGTATGCTCATACACCCAGAGGCCATGCGACTTGTTCGTGCTAATCTTCATATTATTGATGATGATATGCGTACCGACAAAGAAGCCAATCGAAGCTTTCTTGATTTACTCTTGAAACACGGCAACCCAGAACGCGTATTACGTCGCATGAACGAACTGCATGTTTTATCGACATTCATTCCCGAATTCGAATCAATTGTCGCGATGATGCAATTCAATCTGTATCACAGCTATACTGTTGACGAACATACTATTCAATGCATTGCGCAACTTGCTAAAATCGAAAAAGGTGAGCTGATTGAAGACTTGCCAGTTGCTTCAAGTATTCTTAAGGAAGGGGTGAATCGTAGAGTATTATATATCGCTCTTTTACTTCACGATATTGGGAAAGGCCGAGAAGAAGATCACTCCCAAATTGGCGCCCAGATTGCGCGCCGCATCGCGCCAAGACTTGGACTCAAAAAAACTGAATGTGAAACCGTCGAATGGTTAGTTCGTTACCACCTATTAATGTCAGATATGGCACAAAAAAGGGACATTGCAGACCCCCGAACCATTAGGGATTTCTGCAAGGCAGTGCAAACCGTGCAACGTCTTAATCTTCTTTGTGTCTTGACAGTCTGCGATATTCGAGGAGTTGCACCGAACACATGGAATAATTGGAAAGCCGCCCTGCTTCGTGCACTCTATCGCCAAACACGGAGAGCTTTAGAAAACGGTATGACGGATCTATCCCGAGAAAACCGTAGCACTGAAGCACGAAAAGCACTTCGTAATGCTCTCAAAGATTGGTCAAAAAGTGATCTCAAGTTTGAAATTGCAAGACATTATGAACCATATTGGCAAGGTCTACATGTCACAGCACATGTGGATTTCGCTCACATGTTAAGAAAACACGATCATGCACCGAACCAAATACTAATTAACTTGTTTCCCGATGAAGCACGTGACGCAACACGGGCCTGCTTTGTCATGTCAGATCATCCCGGCATATTTGCACGCATTGCCGGTGCATTAGCACTTGTAGGTGCCAATGTTGTTGATGCTCGAAGTTACACAACAAAAGATGGAAATATAACCGATACTTTTTGGCTCCAAGATTCTGAAGGAAAACCGTATGAAGCATCACGGCTACCGCGTTTAAGCAAAATACTACAAAAAACCCTTAAGGGTGAAGTCATTACGCTAGACGCGCTGAAGTCTAGGGACAAAATCAAGAAACGTGAAAGGGTCTTTAATGTACCAACGCACATCACTTTTGATAATGAAGGATCTGAAATCTATACAATTATTGAAGTTGATACACGAGATCGTCCTGGTTTGTTATATGATCTAGCTCGCACACTCGCCGTTATGAATGTCTACGTTGCTACCGCGTTAATTGCAACATATGGTGAACAAGTCGTTGATACTTTCTATGTCAAAGATATGTTTGGCCTAAAGTATCACGCCAAGTCGAAACAGAAGATGTTAGAAAAACGATTGCGTCAAGCCATTGCGGAGGGAGCCGAACGAGCATCAAATTAGCGGCAATTTTTAAAGAAACGTTTATTCCTCGCCATTGGGGACAAATGCGGGGGCTTCTCCAATTGAATCGTAAATTTTTCCGACAGACTGATATAGGAATGCCAAAACAACTTGATCAAAAAAACCCATGAACGCAGTAATGAAACCAATTCAGCTGGTATCAGGATTCTTGACTGTCGGAGCGTGGACCATGCTCAGCCGAGCATTCGGCTTTATCCGTGATTTAATGATTGCCACCTTTTTAGGTACCGGTCCGGTAGCGGAAGCCTTTTTCATTGCATTTTCTCTACCAAACATGTTTCGACGGTTTTTTGCGGAAGGCGCTTTTAACACTGCGTTCATACCACTTTTTTCAAAAAAATTAGAAGCTAATGAAGCACCCCATTCATTCGCACAAAATTCCTTTGCAGCGTTGGGAAGTATATTAATTGCACTAACACTCATTGCGCAGCTGACAATGCCTTGGTTAGTTCTAGCTATAGCAAGTGGTTTTGCTGGTGATATTCGATTTGAACTCGCAGTTGACTATGGACGAATAGTTTTCATCTATGTATTGTTTATTTCTTTAGCCGCGCTTCTCGCAGGCATATTGAATGCCAATGGTTTTTTTTCTGCAGCCGCTGCGGCACCTGTTTTTCTCAACATCATCCTTATAGGCGCCATCGGGCTTGCCATTACATTTTTTACTGGTGACAAAACGATTGAGATACAGGAACAAGTAGAATTCAAAAGATATATCGGTCAGCATCTGGTTTGGGGCGTTGTGATTGCTGGCATTGCACAATTTGCCCTTGTGTGGTGGGCGTCCTCTCGAATTGGATTCTCGCTATGGCCAACCCGCCCTCGAATAACACCTGATTTGCGGCGATTAGCAATCATTGCGGCACCGGCAATGCTCTCAGCTGGCGTCATGCAAATAAATCTTCTTGTCGGCCGACAAGTCGGCTCCTTTTTTGATGGGGCAATCGCATGGCTCAGTTTCGCAGACCGACTCTATCAATTACCTCTAGGAGTTATCGGAATAGCAATTGGCGTTGTCTTACTGCCAGCACTTTCAAGAAAAATACAATCAAAAGATACAGATGGAAGTCGCATCGTATTCAACCGCGCCGTCGAAATGGCGATGACCATAACAATCCCTTCTAGTGTCGCATTACTCATTATTCCCGAGCAACTTGTTTCTGTTTTATTTCAAAGAGGAGCGTTTACTCCTCATGACGTCACGGAAACTGCAGCGGCTGTTGCAATTTATGGTATCGGCTTACCGGCGTTTGTCATGCAAAAGGTTCTACAAACTGTATATTTCGCTCAGGAAGATACCAAGGCACCTTTTCGTTACGCAGTCATTTCTATGATCATTAATGCAGTAGTTGCGATCTCAATGGCCTATACAATTGGATTTATTGGCGCGGCAATAGGCACCACCGTTGCCGGTTGGGTAATGTTATGGCTCCTTGCCACTGGTGCACGGAAAAAAGGCAATATCGCTATGCTGGACGAAGGACTCAAATCACGCCTGCCCAAAATGGTTATATCAGCTGGAACAATGGGCGTCACACTTTTTCTCCTTTCTTCAGGATTAGAACCAATTCTTCTCATCCAAGGTTGGCGATGGTTAGCAATTGGTATTCTGATTTTAGGCGGAACACTTATTTATTTTGGAATTGGGTATTTTATCGGCGCATTCCGCGCCGAAGAATTTAGAAAAGGGCTACATGATAGGAAAAAATGACTAAATGCGGTCTATACGACTGCAGTGGAATTGCTTCATTATATTGAATGCCTCTATCGTTTTAACTTCTTGACGTCCGACAAACACACAGATAAGCGACACATAAAACAAATCACAAAAGAGATATTTGGTGACATACCCCCCTTTCACACCGCGAGTATTTTCTGGCATTCAACCGTCAGGTGGCCTAACACTTGGCAATTATCTTGGTGCAATTAAGCGTTTTGTTAACATGCAAAATGCTGACTTTGAAACAATCTACTGTATTGTGGATCTTCACGCCATCACAGTATGGCAAAATCCCAAAGAACTCACCCACAACACAAGAGAATTATGTGCAGGCTTTATAGCTTCCGGTCTTGATCCAAAGAAATCTATTCTCATCAACCAAAGTCACGTACCTGAACATACTCAGTTGGCGTGGGTCTTTAACTGTATCGCCCGCGTGGGTTGGATGCAACGAATGACCCAATTCAAGGATAAAGCTGGCAAAAATGCACAAAAGGCATCATTAGGATTGTTTTGCTATCCAGCACTAATGGCTGCAGATATTTTAATTTATCACGCGACACATGTTCCGGTTGGAGAAGATCAGAAACAGCACCTTGAATTAACGCGCGACATCGCCATCAAGTTCAACCATGATTATAAAATTGACTTTTTTCCAATTACCGAGCCTGTTATTGAAGGAACCGCGACAAAAGTAATGTCTTTAAGAGATGGAACCAAGAAAATGTCAAAAAGTGATCCATCAGACTTAAGCCGCATTAATTTAACTGATGATGCGGAGACCATCGCAAAAAAAATACGTAAAGCCAAAACTGATTCGGATGCTTTGCCATCAGAACCTGCGGGAATGAAAGATCGGCCAGAAGCGCAAAATCTTGTAAATATCTACTCTGCCCTCAGTGATCAACCTGTTGAAACTGTTCTGCGAGATTTTGGAGGGCGACAATTCAGTGATTTCAAACCTGCTCTATCAGAACTCGCAGTATCGGTCATCTCACCAATCTCAAAAGAAATGACAAATTTAATGTCGGACAGCGCAGAAATTGATCGAATTTTGACCTATGGCGCTGAACAAGCGCGCGAAATCACCGAACCCATTATGAAAAAAACATACGAAATCACTGGAATGATCGCTCGGGCTAGGTAAATTGTCATGAAAATCATGACTTTCGCCAATAGAATCCCATTTGCTTGAAGTGTACAGCATCAAAAAAAGTTAGTAATTGTTCTAATGCGATTTAGATATTCTCTTTGAACAAATCCTAACTGCATTTTGAATAACCGCAATAAACACAGGTCATACAACCTTCGGACATATATACCCCAAATTGTCCACAATTTGAGCACATCTTACCAAGTGACTCACGTGCGTTCACTACTTGCACCTTAGAATCAGAATTAATTCCGAAATTATCATCTTTCAAAAAGCCAATCGCGACCATATGGCGCTCAATCACGCTGCCAATTGCTGCCAATATTGAAGGAATATACTTCCCATCCAACCAAGCACCACCTCGTGGATCAAAAACTGCTTTTAATTCCTCCACAACAAATGACACATCGCCGCCACGACGAAACACGGCGGAAATCATACGAGTCAATGCAACCGTCCAAGCATAATGTTCCATATTCTTTGAATTAATGAAAACCTCAAACGGTCGGCGGCTATCACCCTGTATGACATCATTAACAGTGATATATAATGCATGCTCACTATTCGGCCATTTAACCTTATATGTGCTTCCTGAAAGTGTATCTGGGCGCCCAAGAGGTTCAGACATGTATACAACATCACCATGTGGTCGAAATGGTTCATCTTCACCACTTGCTACGACTTCGGGTAACTCCTCCTTTTTGGTATCGGAATCTGAAACACTTAGTACTGATCCTGTTACGTCATTTGGCCTATAAGTTGTACAGCCTTTGCAACCCGTATCCCAAGCCGCCATATAGACATCTTTGAATTTATCAAAGTTGATATCTGCTGGACAATTGATCGTTTTTGAAATGCTCGAGTCGATCCACTTTTGTGCTGCTGCCTGCATTTTAACATGGTCAATAGGCTCAAGTGTTTGAGCGTTGACAAAATGACTTGGCAGCTCTCGATCACCAAATTTCTCTCGCCACAATTTCACTGCATAATCGACCACTTCTTCCTCAGTGTGAGAACCGTCATTTTGTAAGACTTTTCGTTTGTAAGCATAGGCGAAAACCGGTTCAATACCAGAGGAAACATTACCTGAGTAAAGTGAAATTGTCCCGGTTGGCGCAATTGATGTCAGCAAGGCATTCCGAATGCCATGCAAACGAATAGACTGAACGACTTCACTATCCATAGTCTTTATCGTTTCGGAACCAAGAAATTCTTCAGCGTCATAGAGTTGAAACGTGCCTTTTTCCCGTGCCAAGATGCTTGACGCCAAATATGCAGCGTTGGCGATACACTTCAACCACGACTCCGTTTGCTCGGCCGCAGCATCTGAACCATAGCGCAAACCCATCATCAAAAGTGCATCTGCAAGACCTGTAACACCTAAACCAATACGTCGTTTCGCTTTCGCTTCCTTCTCCTGCTCTGATAACGGGAATTTTGATACTTCTACGACATTGTCCATCATACGCACGGCGGTTGCAACAAGAGACTTCAGATATTCGATATTGATTTCTGCGTTATCTTTGAAAGGATTACTAACCAATTTAGCAAGGTTAATTGAGCCCAAAAGGCAGGCACCGTAAGGCGGTAAAGGTTGCTCACCGCAAGGATTCGTTGCCGCTATTGTTTCAACATAACGAAGATTATTTGCAATATTTATACGATCAATAAAAATCACTCCTGGCTCTGCATAATCATAGGTTGATCGCATGATCTTGTTCCACAAATCGCGCGCTTTCACCGTTCGGTAAACCTTATCTTCAAAAATTAGACTCCAAGATGCATCATTCTTTACGGCATCCATAAAAGCGTTCGTAATCAGAACCGAAACATTAAACATGCGAAGACGAGCGGAAACTGATTTCGCAGTAATAAATTCTTCTATATCAGGATGATCACAACGCATGGTTGCCATCATGGCCCCACGACGAGATCCTGCCGACATAATCGTTCGACACATTGCGTCCCAGACATCCATGAAACTAAGTGGACCAGACGCATCCGCAGCTACCCCTTTAACGTCAGCACCCTTCGGACGAATTGTAGAGAAATCATACCCAATTCCACCGCCTTGTTGCATTGTTAATGCGGCTTCTCGAAGTGCTTGAAATATTCCAGACATCGAGTCTTCAATAGTCCCCATGACAAAACAATTAAAGAGTGTTACATTTCGTCCGGTTCCTGCCCCTGAAATAATTCTGCCTGCGGGCAAGAATTGAAAATCCTTTAATGCGTTATAAAAGGCCTCTTCCCACTTTAACGAATCATTTTCGCACTGCGCTAAGGCACGCGCAATACGTCTCCATGTATCTTCAACTGTCACATCCACTGCTGTACCGTTTGGATTCTTCAGGCGATATTTCATATCCCAAATTTGTTCAGCAATGGGAGTTGTTAATGCAGTCATGGATTTTTTACCAGCCATTTAATTTTCGATTAACTTTAATGACAAACAATGATAAACTTCACTTAAGAATTTTTGTCTTTAATTCTTCGCCAATTGAACACTGAAGTACAAAAGTAGTTTATCAGATTATATAATGTTATGTTATTCTAAAATTTTTTACTTGTATAGAAGTAAATTTCTCGGGTGGATTGTACCACGGTACAATAGTTTATGTTCAGTTCTCAATTCTATCCAACACTACTGCTCTCCCCAAAAACATCGGCCTTACTCCCGGCGATCATGTCAAACGATAGGTCACACACCTTCAATCTGAATGACGATAATAAAGAATAGGCGCTAATTTTAGCCTGAAGACACTAGAAAATTAACCTTGCTCGGTAACCTTATCGCCGTCTAAATACGCTATCCGAATGTCTAAGTGATCGGTTTGATCGCAATAACAGCGTGCAAACAGTCAATTACTTTTTCGACCTCGGCTCCTTTTTTTGAGCGCAGGCTCATGCGCGTGCATATGTTCGTGAGTCTTTTCTTTTGGAATCGAGTGCGCCAAAATGCTACATAATCATACTGAGAAGGTTAATCCCACCGCTTTGACTGAAACTTTTTAGATTAAGCAGACATGCCATAATTACCCGATTCCTATCGATCCTGTGCGCGTTAGGTTTGATGCTCGCAAAAATCGGACATCAGATGCTGCGTTTGCCTCATGCAATGCTGCAGTTGGACAGGTACATGCTAACGGTGTCGGATTTATCGCGGATACGGCCCGAGCGTACGCAAGTGTCTATATCGGCCGAAGAGCGGCGATTTGTGGAAATGCTCGTACACAGGACCACGCCCGCATTGAAGATAATGCCGTTGTCATAGGTAACGCTGTTGTCTATATGTCGGCGGTCATTTCTGGCAACGGTGTGGTAAGTGAAGATGCAGCTTTCATAGGATCGGCCACTGTCACGGAACGGGCTGTCGTCACCGGCAAGGAAGTATCAGGTAACACCATCCATCTAAGACTATGCCCGAGTGATCAAGTCCGGCCGGGTATATGCCCATGAGCGGGCCAATATGGGATTAAATGTCAAAGTATATGGCAATGCCGAAATTTTTGGGAACTATATACTTGACACACAATTATAGAATCTCAACCCAATCCGGGCGGAAT
>JAPORV010000395.1 GCA_026710055.1 Aestuariivita sp. | reverse complement strand
CACCGCGTGGCACCAGACCCGGAGCCACAACATCACAATGATGACCCAGATCGGTGATCTCCCGGTAAACGCCATAGCCGCAGGGACCCGCTTCATAGCAGACACTCAGCTTTCCCCCCTGCGGTGTCAAGCGCGCAATCAAGCGCTGAAGAGCGGAACGACAGTTGGCGATGGTGCCGCACCACTCCGGGTCGGAGCGTCCGGGCCAGGCGACGGCGACCGCGATGGTGTCCTGATGGACATCAAGACCCACATAGGCTTTATATTCTGACATGACATGTCCTTTCGTTTTTTCCGTCCCGTGCTGAAACGGATTACGCACCGAAGCATGAACAACGGGCAAGGGCAGGTCAATCCATAATGTCTTACGGTTACAAACTGATGGCTGCTTGGGAGGGATGAGAGGGTACGACATGAGCTTGGTAAGGCGCCACGGGGCGATGTGCGCCGTATGGCGTGGCTTGTGACGTTGGTCGATCAGATGGTCCGCGCCTGCTGACATCTTTTTTGACTGCAGCATGAAGCGATCAAGGCAACGATCATTTTCATAGCCCAGCGGGAACACGGGGGCTGCAAACGCGCTCGACCCATGTGGTGACCCAAAGCAGTCTCTCGTTCGGGGTGGTGGCGATGGTGCTAAATACGCGGGCTTCAAGAGAGTGATCTTCATCTTCTTGTCCGCATGGGAACCGGAAGCTGTTTTGGGCGCTTTCGTGAGCGCCCGGCGGAACATCATGTGACCCTAACGGTTTTCCGTTTATCAGTGCAGGTTACCGGCAGGGGACAAAAGGCAAAACAGGGGCGCCGGGCGAGAGACGCGCATTGTGGTGTCCGATGGCGATTACTCGCACTGCCTGTTGCGACGCAATCGGCAAGACGTGTTGGGGAAGATCTCTCTTGCTTTAGATCGTTCATCTCGAAGAGGACACCGTACCCGCAGACGGGTCAGACAAGCTGGAATAGTTCCTGTATACCTGTCTCGCCCATTGACAATCATGATGCAGCGGTTGAAGTGATTGAGCTGTACCGCCGACGCAGGCAAATTGAAGAATGGCACCGCCTCTGGAAGACTGGATGCAGGTCGAATCGCTTGCACATGTCACCTGCCTGCGGCAAGAACACGCGCTTGCCCTTCACCGCCTTAACAACACTCGGTCTTAAACCTGTGATCTTGTTCTTAACCGCCGAAATGGCAGTCATCAATGATTTTGTCACATACCGAAACCTGCCTCAACTAACGAATCTGGCGCGCCCGTCAATATCCTCGCCCAAATGAAAGGATATCTCAATCGTCAGCATGATCCCGCACATCAATGACCCAAATGATTTCATGCTCTACGGTATGGAGTAGAGCAAAGACGATGTTACTAATATCCGGAAATTATTGAATTGATGGTTTATAATTGTGAAGACAGTAGATTTTTCAACCATCCAGCTTTGTGAAGGGAAAATGTACGTCAAAAATGAAAGCGATATTTCCATCAATTCAATGCAGTTGGTACACTGGGCTCTGCGGGCATTTTTTCTTGGAAATTGTCTGATTCTCTGTTACTCAGCCTCTTAAAGCGTTCCAAAAAAGGCGATCTTGAGCCACAAGAGAGCCGAATAGTGAATACTGACCGAACTGTTTTGACAGATGAGATTTGGGAGCGGATTGAACCGCTTCTTTCGGAAAAGGCAACAGGTCTCGGCCGGACGACCGGCTGTTTCTTGAAGCCGTACTATCGTGGTTTCTCCGGTGGATGCAAAAGAGTCTTTTTGACTGTAAGTTCAGTGTGTTATCAAAGAATTTCGATTATTCTGTGATCTCGGTCGATTGTCCACTCGTGCAAGCATACGCAAAGACCTCTGGGTCCCCAAAGGGAGGGGGCACGAGAAGCTCAAAGGGCGGTCTGACAAGCAAGAGCGTTGCACTGACCAAATACTGTTGGGGAGTGGATCCGTTTTGATGTTCTCCCCGGCCAGCGCAACGATCTGATGACAATGCCCCACGTTCTTCAGGAGCTTTCATGTGTGCTGTTGATCGGCGACAAGGTCTTTGACTTGGACGCCTGGCTTGAGGATCTCATGGAAGGCGGGGGTGACGCGAAGATTTTCCTGAAGAAAAACTAACATATTCAACAGATCTTGAACCAATACGCTTCCCACGACCGACAGCGGACGGAGAATTTTTTCCCAAAATCAAGGAGTTCCGTACGATCACGACAAGATACGACAAGACTGCGTCCCGCTTCGTGGCAGGAATTCATCTGGTTGCAGGGGTCATCGCTACACGATAGATGTCCACAGGCCCTAATCTGGTATTAAGACATATTCATAGTTTTCGAACAAACTTCCACTGAAAGGATGATCTTTCAGTACCGCCTCAGTCTTCCCTAAAGACGTTATTATCATAATCAAGTTGCGGGTTTTGATAGTAGTAGCTGTGCATCCATCGCAAGCCTGGCTCCAACGTTTCAAGATGGGTAATCCCTATCATATCCGATGATATTAGGCACCCTCTTGAGGAAACTCTGCTTGTTCATTTTCCTTGAACTATTGGTGAACAGCTGAAGGGGCTATTCCTTAATCTTCATATGATACCAATTCCAAACTGATCTCAAACAGTTGATGGGTTGCTTCACATTTTTCAACAAAAGAACGGATGGCCAGTTGGTAACCCATAAAATTGATCAATCTTCAAACTGAGCAGCACGCTTAAGGCTTTGTTTGAGATCTGTATTAAGTCGGGTGATGAAGCTAGTGGTTCTCATGGCTTGCCCTTGTGTTTGTCTTATATACAGACAGTGAAAGACAAAATATGCGATATTTTAAGTTATTGAAAAGTCTCTGCGATAATTGGATCTGACCATGATTGAGCGCTAAAAGCCTTTGTCTGCTTGCCTTAGATCATAATCTTTGTAAACATTCGATAATTGGGCAGATTAATGAGACACTCTGGATCAATGTTTCCAAGTTGTTTGGCAAGAGCTGGAGCATTCGTTGCACCAATACGAAAGATACACAGATTACCAACGTTCTAAAGATCACATCACGAATTGGGGGTTCAATAGCCCATAGATACTGTCCGGCCAACATAAGACCGACACGGTTCGAGCCCAACGTTACCCGCTTAAGGAATTTACCTGCCTTCTCCAATCGAACAATGTGTTGTGGTGAGTATAAGACTCACTCTTTAAGCGCTTTCATCGGAATTAACTTTATCACGATATCACCATACGATATGAAGCACCGCGACGCCCCGAGTTAAGGTAAAACCTCGGCTCAAGTACGTTTACATTAGCAGAAATATTGAATAATATTCAGGCATATAAAAGTGTAAATATTATAATGTCTGAGAAATTTCTATCGCAGAAAATCCAATAAAAATAATAATTTTGAAAAATTGGTGCCCGGGGGCGGAATCGAACCACCGACACGAGGATTTTCAGTCCACTGCTCTACCCCTGAGCTACCCGGGCGCAAAATACTTTCAAAAAAGTTAAACAGTCAATTTAAGCGAACTATTTTCAACTGTCTAGACCATTCATTAAGTCAAAATACAAAAAACAAATCGAACTCTTTAGCTAATAAGCACCAAATTCAAGAAATTTCACTTCTGGAAAGACTGGCTCAATGCACAACCACAAAAACAAGGTCTTCGCATCTTCGCAACTGATTTGTTATGAACAATAAATGGTCTTTTGAAGGAAAATTCGATAATAAATTAAACTCATTATCTAAAATACCAATCCATTAAATGCAAAAGCCGTACAAAAATTAATTTCCACCTATAATAAAATTTCAAAATTGAACATGCGAAAAATATTCTAAATTTCAAGTAATAAATGACGAGAGAGTAAAAATCGAAATGATGTCACAAAAACTCCGGTTACAAATTCGAAATATGCATTGTGCATCCTGCGTCGCCCGCATCGAAGACACCATTTCTAATTTACCCAATATTGAGAACGTTTTTGTAAACTTAACAACTGCATCAGTACAAATTTCAGGCTTTGAATTAAATACTTCTATAATATATGAACAATTATCCAAAGCAGGATTTCAGCCAGTTACCAAGACTGCAACGCTTACCCTTAAAAAAAATGACGACAAATCAATTAATTTCTTTGAAAAAGCTGAAATCAAAAGTGTCTTAGGAGTCGTTTCAACCGAGTGGAATCAAACATCAGGATTCGGAAAAGTCAAATTTCTCGCAGATTCAAACGCGCTGGAGGAAATGAACTTTTTGCTAGCCAAAATGGGTTATTTAGCAAGACTCATTACACTAACGACCAATTTTGAAAAATCCTTTCATCATAGAGTCAATTCACTACAGCACTCAACAATTATTTCGATTTGCTTAACACTACCAATTTTTATTTTGGAAATGGGAGGACATTTTCTACCTGACCTCTCATCCTGGATTACCGACAATATTAGAATTGAAATTAGTCATATCATTCAATTTTTCCTTTCAACCATAATATTGGTCGGCCCAGGACAACAACTCATTCGCGATGGTGTAATCAGTCTTTATGCAAAGCTACCAAATATGAATTCACTTGTCGCAATCGGTGTAATAACCGCTTGGGGATACTCATCAATTTCAACCTTTTTTCCAAAAATCCTTTCATCAGAAAATGTGGTTGTATATTTTGAAGCCGCTGCCGTAATCATAACTTTTGTTCTTCTTGGTCGCCTTCTCGAATCTCGGGCAACAGAAAAAACCAGTGTAGCCATTGAGAAATTAGTTCAACTCACACCTCAAACAGCCAAAGTAAAACGAGCGAACAATATTGTTGAAATCCCTATCAAAAATGTCCATGTAGGGGACATTGTACTCTCTTTACCGGGTGAACGCATTGCCGTTGATGGAACCGTCATTGAAGGGCGTTCTTACATTGACGAAAGCATGATTAACGGAGAGGCATTTCCTAACGCTAAGTCACCAGGAGACATCGTAATTGGTGGGACTGTAAATGGGAACGGACATCTTCAATACGTCGCCAAGAAAATTGGCAAAGATACGATGTTGTCACAGATCATTCGCCTCGTAGAAGAAGGGCAATCAACCAGGTTACCCATTGGAAATATAATTAATCGAATCACTAAGTGGTTTGTTCCAACCATCATAGGTATTGCGATATTTGCTACCGTCATCTGGCTTTCTATCACTCAAGCAGTCGGGCCTTCTATAACCGCAGGAATATCGGTCCTCATTATTGCTTGCCCTTGTGCTCTAGGTTTAGCCATACCAACATCAATAATGGTCGGAATCGGTCGCTCGGCAGAATTAGGTGTACTCCTTAAACGCGCAGACGCTCTACAGTCGCTTTCAAAAATTAAAACTATCGCGTTCGACAAAACTGGGACGATAACAACTGGTCGACCTGAAGTGACAAAAATTATAACGATTGATCACATTAATGTAGATGATATTCTTCAATTGGCTGCAACCATTGAGAGTTATTCAGAACATCCTATTGCAAAAGCTATAACAACTGCTGCACGAATCAAGAAACTAGATCTATTGACGGCAAAAAACTTTATCTCATACACTGGTCTAGGAGTTTCTGCGGAAGTTGACGGCAAACACGTTCTAATTGGCAATAAAAAATTCATGGAGCGTAACAACGTTAAAACTAAATCACTCCATAGCAAAGAAAGCCAAATTAATTTACAGGGGGAATCGACAACTTATGTGGCTATAAATGATAGAATTTCTGCAGTTCTTGGAATAAGTGACCCCCTCAAGCAAACCGCGAAGAACGCCTTAAATAAATTACGCAAATTAGGTCTGAAAATCATCATGATTACAGGTGATAACTCCCAAAGTGCAGAAATTATCGCAAAAGAAATTGGCATTAATCAATGCGTCGCAAATGTCTTGCCTGACAGTAAAGTCACTGCTTTAGACACATTACGTCAAGCTAACGGGAAAATCGCATTTGTAGGAGATGGTATCAATGATGCACCGGCGCTTGCAAATGCTGATGTTGGAATCGCCGTTGGAAGTGGTACCGACATTGCACTTGATAGTGCGGATATTATCCTGTCATCTGGTGATCTAAACGGCGTTGTCCGAGCAATCAAAATTAGCCGCGCAATGATGCTAAATATCAAACAGAATTTGTGTTGGGCATTTGGCTACAATATACTTTTGTTGCCTGTTGCAGCAGGTGTTTTTTATCCAAACTTTGGCCTGTTACTGTCTCCGAAACTTGCCGCCGGAGCAATGGTATTATCTTCTTTAGCAGTGGTTACTAATTCGCTACGTCTTCGACGTTATAAATAAATCGTAATTACTCACCCCCCCCCCTTAGATTACTGGATTTTTTGTTCTACAGTGGTTGAACTTTTTCTACGATTTTAGTCACCTGTTGGTAAAGTTGCTGATAATTAATTGACTCATGTGACTCATCATCCACTTGTGGAGATGAATAAGACGCCCTTTCATTAACAGAACTTTCTTCATCTAATGTCGAGTCCTGACCACTCTTTGACAACAATATTTTCTTCGTATCGTCCAACATACAGAATGATATAACAAAAGCAAAAAAACTTTAGCCCAAAACTAATTTTTTGAAAAATGACAATGGCTCTATCATCATCACATAACCCAACGCTTACTTTCAAATAAAATGAGCGGCGGTCTTTAAAAGAATTTTTCGCAAATCAGACAATTCACATCAATAACTCTCTCAATGGCACACGAACTCTTTTTCTATGAAGTTCATAATGTCCCATAGCTGTCCATCCAACCATCGTTGTATTAATTTCGTCAGCTTTAAAAGATGCGCGCAAGATATTTTCAAATTGAGATCTATTTTTTTTCATCATTGGCGCAACATCCAAAACAATTTGTCCGCCAACCCCACGTACGCGTAACACTGTTGGAAGAACACGCGCAGCGGCAATATTTGCTTTCAATCCAGCCGCTGGTGACAAATCACCCCCCGTATCAATATCGACTGCGACCAACGCACGAGTTTCCTCAACTGTCATTGACGCAAACGAACCTAAACTAATGCTTAATCCGAGCGCTGAATTTATTTGCTCACAAATTCCATACTGCTCAAAGGCATTTTCATCTCGAATAACCGAAGCCTCTTCGGTCCAATCGCGTAGCGCTAAATCCCAAGACTTATCGCCTTCCATCAATATCATTTGAGATCCATCAGAAACCTTGCTCAAAATAGACTCTGCTTTCTTTTTCAAGTGGGAAATATCCAAAGCGATCTCATCCAACTTAGCTTTTTCGGTAATTGATCTTAAAATGAGCCCCATATTTGATCCGCCCATCGCCTTTTTTGCCATCTCAAGCAATCGACTTCGTACTTCATTTTTTCGAATTTTTCGCGACAAATTTACCCCTGAATTACTCGGCGTAATCACTGCATAACGACTTTTAAAAACAACTTTGTGAGTAACGGGGATAGCCTTTCGATTTTCTGCATAACCATTCACTTGAACAATTAACGGATAATTTTTCGCCACAGCATTCGAACTCCGTAGAAATGCTGATCCATCAGGTGTCTTCAAAAAGAAACCACCCATCCCCTTCGCGGGTCTGTCACATATTGCGCGATAAATTGTTCCAATTGTCGGCAGATCAGCATCAACGAATAGATCAACAAGCTTACCATCAATCATAAGTACTGCGGCTTTACGTTGTCGAATCCGCCCAAGAATAACCTGTTTCATTTAGGTTGCCAAATTGGATATCCAGCAACCTGAAGCAATCTCGCAGTTTCAGACAGTGGAAGACCAACGATAGCACTAAAAGAACCGGAAATCCAAGGAATGAAAGCGGCGGCAGGCCCTTGAATAGCGTAGGCTCCGGCCTTACCCCGCCAGTCATTTGTTAACAAATATCCAACAACTTCTTGCTCGGATAACCGTTTCATTTTGACCCGGCTAATAACTAAGCTTTGCCAAATACGTTCACCGCAGCGAACCACCACTGCAGTCATAACTTTATGGCGTCGACCAGATAACAACAACAAGATTTTCCGAGCATCTTCAACATTTTCTGGCTTTCCAATAATTCGCCGGCCAAGTGAAACAATTGTGTCCGCACAAAGCACAATATCGGTAGATTCGGACGTAATCGCATTGAGTTTATGTAGCGCTATGCGCATACAATAGAGACGTGGCAATTCATTGTTGAAAGGTGTTTCATCAACCTCAGGAGAGCACACTTTGTCCGGCACAACACCAATCTGCTCTAACAATTGCTTACGCCGTTCACTCGCTGATGCAAGAATAAACAATATTACTTAAAGCGATAGTTAATCCGACCTTTTGTCAGATCATACGGTGTCATTTCAACTTGAACTCGATCACCTGCTAAAACTCGGATACGGTTTTTTCGCATCTTTCCTGCAGTATGCGCAATTATTTCATGGCCATTTTCTAGCTCAACCCGAAATGTCGCATTTGGCAAGAGTTCCCTAACGACACCAGAGAATTCGAGTAGTTCTTCCTTGGCCATAGTTTGTCCTTTATGCTACGCTTACGAATACAATAAGCTTTCTTAACATGAGGGAAGACAGACTAATCTTCAAGTGCGATTTCATTATTTCAGTCGTTTTACTCAAAAGTCTAAACATAAACAGACATTTTCTGACCTAATTCCCTTTAGATTCTAGTTTAAAACATTTAATTTGGAAATTATTGCGAAGTCGTCAATGTAAATTATAAACATCAATCAGCAAACATTCATTAATGTATGAGTAAATCACATAAAATCATGCCGAGGAATGTTGCTGACCCCATTTTTTTGTTAATCTTGCTATAATTTGGTCACGTGCCTGCCGATAAACATCCAATTTTGCTTCACGTGTTTCCCCTAATCCTGTAGGATCAAGAATAGGCCAATACTCAATCGTCAAATGAAAATAACGCGTTAGCTCTAACGCTCTTCTTTGAGCTGCGGGGGTAAGTGCTACAATCAAGTCGAACGAACTTAGATTATCTCCCCACTGCTGCATATCGTCAAAAGAACGAGAACGATGACGGCTCAGCTCAACATCTTTTTCCTTGCAAACGGCAATCGAAAAACCGTCAATCTCCAAGTCATTGTAAACACCCGCAGATTGAACATATGTACTTTCACCATAAAATTTTTTCATTAATCCTTCAGCCATGGGCGAACGAACCGCATTATGATCACAACAGAAAAGAACTGATTGCGGTAATGCCTCAGTCAAACTAACCTCCGAAATGTAGCACACATATCAGAGTGAATAATCGACGCGCAGTATCTGTATCAATAATCGCTTTCCCTTCTAATCGCTCTTTCAAGATCCGACTGCCTTCATTATGAATCCCTCGCCGTGCCATGTCTATCGTTTCAATTTTTGAGGGTGGAAGATGCTTCACAGCATCGAAATAGCTCTCGCAAATTTGAAAGTAATCTTTTACGACTTGCTGAAAAGGACTCATTGACAAGTGAAACGTTGCCGCAAGCACCTTATTCTCAGTAAAAACTTCAAATACCAGTCTTTTTTCGCGGATCGATAAATTCATCTTATACGGACCTTGAGGTACTGCCCGATTACTACGTTCTGGAAGCTCAAATTTATTTTCTTCCAACAAATCAAAAATCGCAACTCTGCGTTCTTGTTCAATTTTTGGTGTTGGAGTTGGCAATCCTGCATCATCCAACTCAATCCCAATAAGCTTTGACATCGTCATTACCTATTTAATTTTCTCAACCTAGCTTGCACAGATAATGCATGTGCTTGAAGACCTTCCGATAATGCTAATTTTTCTGCAAAAGGCCCGATGGTACCAAAACTTTTTGGATTCATTCGCGTAATTGTTGTACGTTTAAGAAAATCCATAACCGATAATCCCGATGAAAACCGTGCTGAACGTGCCGTCGGAAGAACGTGATTAGGACCTGCCACATAATCCCCAATGGCTTCAGGTGTCCATTGACCCAAAAAAATAGCTCCTGCGTTCGTGCATAATTTTGCAAGTGAATCAGGGTCTTTAACGCATAATTGTAAATGTTCTGGTGCAATCTGGTTGGATAATTTGGCTGCTTGTTGTAAATCTCTAACAAGAATAACCTTGCCAAAGTTACGCCAGCTTGCAGAAGCAATCTCCTTTCGGCGCAACTCCGTCAATTGGCAATCGACCGCGATCATGACTGATTTTCCAAAGCCTGCACTATCAGTGATTAAGATCGATTGCGCGAATTCATCATGTTCAGCCTGACTAAGTAAATCACAGGCAATCCAGTCAGGATCATTTTCTTCGTCAGCAATAACCAGAATTTCTGAAGGTCCCGCGATGAGATCAATGCCAACGTGACCAAAAACCTGTCGCTTAGCTGCAGCGACATACGCGTTTCCTGGTCCCATTATTTTATCTACCGCTTTAACAGATTGACTACCATAAGCCATGGCAGCGACTGCTTGAGCACCTCCGAGACGGTAAATTTCATCAATACCCGCAATTTGAGCCGCTGCCATTACCTCTGAATTTATCTCACCATCTGGTGTAGGGACCGTAATAGCTAAACGCTTCACACCGGCAATTTTTGCCGGAATGGCGTTCATTAAAAGTGTAGAAGGATATGATGCTCTACCTCCAGGCACATATAAACCAACCGAAGAAATTGGTGACCAACGCCAGCCAAGTTCAACACCAATATCATCAGTCCAAGATATTGCATCCGGTATTTGTTTTTCATGATAACTGCGAATGCGATGTGCGGAGAATTCAAGCGCGTGCCGAACGGACGAAGATACTCTTGCCGCGGCTTCTTTAATCTCACTCGTCGACATTTTTATGGTTGCAGGTTTTAGAGAGATACGATCAAATTTCTTGCTATAATCAATCAGGGCACCATCTCCGCGAGACTTCACCTCTGACAGAATCGAGGAAACAATTTGGTTAAGTTCGTCACTTGCTTCCTGCTTCGCATTCAAAATGGACATAAATTGCTCTTCAAAATCTAAACAATCTATATCCAAAAAATTAACCATGTTCTTTCCTTGTGTAAGTGAAATATTTTAGGAAAAGAATACGAATGAAGACGTAAACCGATAACTTATCATCATTATTTGCAATCAGGGTCAAAGCATTGCGCAATTTTTGCCATAACGCCTATTCAAAAATGCCATTTTTTCAATTACATTTTTTTATTAATATCACCAAAAGCTTTTTTTTGGCTTTAGGAGAAGAATTTTGGGCATAATGTAAACAGGAATTTGGCAAATTCCATAATTTTATATACTATGGCTAGGCTGTTCACCTGATGGTGCTTTATAAGGACGCGTGACATCTTTAAGAGTAACCTCAAGTGCCTCCACCTCCAAACGAACCGCGCAATCTCCCGCAAACGTCAAAAGTACGTAACCTGCTGGATCATCAATTGGTTCAAATTCAACACAAAGTAACGACATTACATAGCTTGGATCAGATCGATCAAGGCTTTGGCTTGCTACTCGAATAACATTTTCAAAAGCTAATACTGATTGAACTCGCTCGGCACCATGACGTTGTCTTCCTTTATCTTCCCAACGGAATCGATTAATAAGTAAAGCGAAGCAACGTTTTTGAGAATACCATGACATTTCCGTAATTGGAAAGATCGAATCTTGGACTAAAGAAGAAATAATTCTGAGATCTTCAATATCTACTGCTCCTAAATTCAGAGGAACTTCTCGACCATCATTAAATTCTGCGTCTTCTACCATTTCATTTTATCCGTTCAATTTTCGCGCCAATCCCTTTAAGTTTTCGCACAACCTTTTCGTAACCACGATCCAAGTGATAAACACGACTTATTAGCGTTTCACCTTTTGCACCTAAACCTGCTAAAATAAGCGAGACAGATGCACGCAAGTCAGTCGCCATCACCGGGGCACCTTTAAGTTGTCGCACGCCGGTTACTCGTGCGGTTCCACCTAGAATTTTAATATTCGCCCCCATTCGTATTAATTCCGGTGCATGCATAAATCGATTTTCAAAAATCCTCTCCTCTAAATTGCTAATACCATCAGCGGTACAAAGCAATGCCATCATTTGAGCTTGCAAATCGGTTGGGAATCCAGGAAAGGGTTCAGTAACAATATCAATTGCCTGAATTCTTTTTTCGTTTTGCTGAACGCTGATTCCCTTACTTGTTTCCGATATCTTTATACCAGTTTCTTCTAACTTATTACAAAAAGCCTCTAACAGGTCTCGGCGACCGCCAATAAATTCTACGTTGCCGCCGGTAATAGCAGGCGCAAGCATATAGGTTCCTAGCTCAATACGATCTGAAACTACCGCATGTTTAGCTCCATTTAATTTACTCACGCCCTCAACTTTAATCTCATCAGTACCTTCACCATCAATTTTGGCACCCATTTTTCTCAAACAAGTAACTAGATCAACAACTTCTGGTTCGCGTGCGGCATTCTTTAGGACAGTTGTACCTTTCGCCAACGTCGCCGCCATTAGCGCACTCTCAGTTGCACCAACCGATACAAAGGGAAAATCAATGTAACACCCCGCTAATCCATTTCGGGCCGTTGCATGCACATACCCGTCTCTTAGTTCCAATTTAGCACCTAACTTTTCAAGTGCAAAAAGATGAAGGTCAACGGGTCTCGCACCAATAGCGCATCCACCTGGCAATGAAACGACAGCTCGCCCTTCACGTGCGAGTAACGGTCCCAAAACCAAAATCGATGCACGCATTTTTCGAACGATTTCATAATCTGCTACATAGTTGGTAACCGTTCGACTCGTAAGAGTTATTTTATCAGTATCCTTGAGATCAGAAACAGATAAACCCAGACTCTCTAACAAGACCTGCATAGTGACAATATCACTTAATTTTGGCACATTAGTCAGCGTGAGTGTTTCTTCGCTCAATAATGCCGCAGGCATCAACGCAAGACAGGCATTCTTGGCACCTGCAATAGAAATTCGCCCATGCAACGACTTCATTCCAGTTACGATAATCTGATCCATTCAAGTAACTTTATGATTCGTTTATTTTTTTTCATCAGACATTTTGCGTGCCTTTGCCTGCGATTTTCGCTTGGTTAGATTTTGTTTCAATGCCGCCTTTAACCGACTTTCACGTGTTAAAATATTTTTCTTTGAATGACTTGATAATGACTTTTTTTTCACATCAATAACCTAAAAGAATGCATCTATTGTTTCTAATTTGCGCTTGCAAGAAAAATAAATTACATTTATTTGCCAATTTCAAATATGCTGCTGTAGCTCAGAGGTAGAGCACTCCCTTGGTAAGGGAGAGGTCGAGAGTTCAATTCTCTCCAGCAGCACCACTTCCAAAATCGACCAGTCTCAAATACTACCCATCATGATAAAGTTTCCTTGAAGCCTATTCCGATTCACCCAATCAATATCAAATTGCACACATTACTTAATCTACAAACGATCCTAGAATGTCAGACATTTTTCCCACGGAATGAATTATTCAGTTATTGTCTTGTTATTTATATAAGGTAGCAGTGTGAGAGTAAAAGTGACCATATTTCTTAATAATCAACTCAACTCAATTCAGTGTTACGATCTCAAACTAATCTGAGACTGGACATTTCATACCCCGAATTGTCGCCACCCATCCAGTTGTGAATATATCAAAATGAGCCTTTGCCTACGTGGCAGGTGGTCAGAATATCGTCCGCTCTTATGCTCTCCGCTGAAAATCAACCATTTGAGAATACATATATGAATGATTCATGAGATAGCGTCTACCTCAGATTAGCGGTCTATCTAAATCTTGAGTTTTCCGGTTAACTAAACTAGTATACCATTGTTATTGAATTGATGTTAGAAGCTGGAAAATTGTTGTCTTATTTGTAGTGAATGATATAGAGTTGTCTCACTGATAACAATACCACATTCCGATTGGTTTGAGCAGGGCCGTTTCTGAGGTCGCAACATCGACGACGGATGAGGAGATAACATATCAGGCACAATGATGAACCCGAATGGACGAAAGTTTTATCATGTTACGCTGGATACTGAGGAGCGATCGTTTCTTTAGGATTTGGTGGAGGGTGGCACAGGCTCCAAGGAGCGACGCAAGCGGGCGCACAT